>NZ_JAEMNZ010000007.1:0-191155 GCF_016461625.1 Devosia sp. MC532
GACTATATCGAGCGCTTCTATAACCCGAGGCGCCGGCACTCTACACTGGGTTATCTGAGCCCCGTAGACTACGAAGAAAAAGCTAAGTTAGCCTAACCGTGGGTCCACCGAACCGGCAGCAGCTCAAGCACACCGTTCCGGTGAAGGTTCTGACGGACCGTTGGAAGGCGTTTCGGGCAGAACGTGCGCCAATGCTAGTTGATGTCTACGCGTGGACGCTTGTGCACTCGGTCTCTGCTGGTGTGCACATGTCCGAAAAGGGCGGCCTCGGCCCCTATGAAAAGAAGACAGACGCCTTCACAGCAGATCACGCGCACGTCGGTCTGCCATTCATGCGCTATAGTTATCACGCAGCGCCGCCAGTGATTTGGAATGTGATGACGGGTGAGAGGGTTGAGTCGGCGAGGTGGACTTTCAGAGACCATGTTGAGAGCATTGAAGCGCTGCTGAGAGAAGTTTGCGGCGATCAGTCAGAAGTAGTCCAGCTAAGGGCGCGGATGCAGGAGCTGCTGACGATTTTGCCGGGTGGTGGAGCTTAAGCGAAATCGAGATGTAT
Organism: Devosia sp. MC532; assembly: GCF_016461625.1. Classification (NCBI taxonomy): domain Bacteria; kingdom Pseudomonadati; phylum Pseudomonadota; class Alphaproteobacteria; order Hyphomicrobiales; family Devosiaceae; genus Devosia; species Devosia sp. MC532. The sequence continues at coordinate 557 of NZ_JAEMNZ010000007.1, forward strand.
TAGGTATGAATGGAGTATTGGTGCCTATGAATGCACCAACAAGCTTCTGCAAGCCTGCTGACGGGCCGGAGAACGGACCTTACTCCTCGCAATAGCTGTCATTTGATGAGCGCATGGTGTCCCTTAGCAGCCTCTACTCTGCCGTTTCAGAAAATCTAAGACCAGAGTATCCGTTGGCCGTGACGCCGCTGGCAAAAGCGGTCTGTCGGCATACGTTGCCACCCGCGCCGTCGGCGACACGGGACCGAATGGCTGCTTTCCATCATGCGGTCACAGAGAGCGGACAGGCTGGTTACGGCCCCATAACTGCCGTCGGCGAAATCTGCTATAAACAATTCCACGACGAGCATTGCGGAGAACACCGCAGCCGCACACCGTTGACTCAAATCCTGAAAATTGACTTATTCCTGTTTGCAGCGACGCTTTCGTCACGTGACGTTCGGTATGCGTCATCTTGCACCGCTAGCACGCTTTCTGCCGACGGGCGTGCGATAACCTTGCTCTTCCAACCACTTGAACGCTTCGCATAGTGCCTTGTTGCGGTTACGCAAGATGCATGTCCAGCAAGCGCCGCTACTTGCCTTACCGACAATTCTCGTTTTGCAGTCGCCAGCGCAACATGTCGTATCGTGTAGAGACAAACGCGTTTTATTCTCAGCCTTGCGCATACACGCGCCAAACGTGCTGAGAGTCGATTGAGCAGCGCTCGGCCAGAACCGGCAGCGATCGAGGCCTGCTTTAAATTTTCCAAGAAAGCTAGTAACGGCGCCATCAGGTTGTCACTAAACGAAGAAAGGTCGAGTGTCCTCGTCACACCGTTACCGCGCCCATTCGAAGACTTAGCATTGAGGACCACAAGATACTTTTCCTCGACTTTCGCAGTCAAATATTCCATCGGCCTCAACCCAAGTCGCCGGCCAAGCTCCAGAAAGCAGGCAATCAGGAAATCATCCTGCTTACTCTTGTTCAAAGACCGCAGAATAAGTTGATGCTCATCTCGTGAAATAGACTTCCGTTTACCGCTCGCAGTCCCCTTATTCGCCTTCGCCACGGGTTCAACCTGAGTATCAAGTAAATCCATAATCTGGGAGTAACGTTCAGGATTTGAGACACATCTCTCGACTGCCCATTTCAGAGCGCGTCGGTATGACTTGATTGTTGATTTAGCCCATATCGTATTTTGAGCAACAAACCATCGGGTTGCACTTTCAAGACGAAAGGCCGTCCAATCTTTCTCAGAAATATCGTTTTCATTGGGCAATGCGAAAGCGAGCAATGTTCTGACGTATCCCGCGTATTGTTGTTCGGTACCCTTAGATCTAGTGACAGCTGCTCCTGTCACATCAGTGAGCGTCTCCATGTTTCTCTACCTGCGTTAGTCGACGAAACATGAGTATCTTTTAAAACCATGAAAGTAACAAACGAGCGACGATCTCGGAGAAACTAAAAAACAGAAATGCATTTCGCCGTACTAGAAAATTTCATCAACGCCGAAAACAAACATACTCACCAAAGACGACACTTTTGATCTTCACGTTGCACCAAAATCTCGAAGTATGACTTAGAGCAACCAAACATACAGCTCAGGCTTTCAAGCCACACTCCGTCACAACGCTCACCCGAGCATGTCTACAGGATGCAAACATGCCCTACGGCACCTACACCGTATCGGGAGGACGACCGTAGGAGTTAGAGACTACTGCCGCGCAGCACACAGCATTCCTGAAGGGTGTCCCACGAGATATTGATGCCCGGAACCTTTGACACAGAATTGCTAGTTGAAGGCTTTGCCGGCTCGCGGAGATGAACTGTCTCGTCATCATACATTTGGAGACTGGCCCAAAGGCCCAGCTAGACAAGTCACGCATCTTACAATCGGCAGAATTAGTAGCCGCGCGTAGATTCTAGAAAACAGCACAATTGGGAAACAGACTGAGGTTTCTAGCTTCCCGCAGTGATAGGTCGACAGGGGCGATGATAATTAGATAATCGGCAACCTCGAGGGTGCATTCAATCGCAGTAGAAACACAATCGACCGCAACAACAACTCGAAGTCTGCCTGTCGCAGTTTTGCTGCACGGCGGTTCTGGCCGTATTTGTCTATTGCAGTCTCAGCAAGGACTTAGCCGACTGTGACAGACAGCAACATGCCTAAGCTCTGAAACAAGCCAGCAATCACTAACATATTCATGTTTAGGAGGAAAAGTGGTGCCCGGAACCGGAATCGAACCAGTGACACGCGGATTTTCAATCCGCTGCTCTACCAACTGAGCTACCCGGGCAACCTGCTCGCCTTACGTCTGCGAACACCCGCTTTCTAGGGCATCATTTCGCGCTTCGCAATTGCTAGACGCGTGTGTGAACACAAGTTTTTTCGCTGTCCACAGGCTTCCATCATTTTGCCGCCCACAACGCCGCCAACTGCCCCGCAACCAACAAAAAACGCCGCGTCATCAACGCGGCGTTTGGTTCGTGTCTGCGCTGGCTTAGCGTCGAGCCTTGCTCAGCGAGCCCATGCCCACCGCCAGCAAGATGAGCGCCCCCACCAGAATCTGGCGGATATAGCTATCAACGCTCATCTGCGTCAGCCCATTGTCCAACACCCCGAGCACCAACACGCCTACAACTGTCGCCAAAATGCGCGGTTCGCCGTGGCGCGACATGGTCGAGCCCAAAAACACCGCCGCAATCGCATTGAGCATCAGCCCCGAGCCCTGCACCGGATTGGCCGATGCCACGCGGCTGGCATACATAATGCCCCCCACCGCCGCAGCAAAACCGGTGAGCGCAAAGGCAATCGTGCGCAACCGCTTGACCGGAATGCCACCCAAATGCGCCGCTTCCATATTCCCGCCAATGGCATAGAGGCGACGACCGAACGTTGTCTGCTCCAACAGCACCCACACCGCAAAGACCACCAAAATCGCGATAATGGAGAGGTTCGGCAGGTTGATCGCCACCCCGCCCCATTCACCCAGCGGAATGCCCCCACGCGCAAACGTGCCAAACTCTTCCGGAATAGCCCGTCCCGAAATCGTCTTACCGCCACTGACGACAAAGGCGAGCCCTGAGAACATGGTCATGGTCGCCAGCGTCGCGATGAAGGGCAAAATCCCGACAAAGCTCACCATCACGCCATTGACCACCCCGCCAAGCAAGCCGATCGCCAGCGCCCCGAGCACAGCCATGCTCACTGGCATCCCCGCCGCCATCATCAGCGCGGCGACAATCCCCGCCAGCGAGGCAGTCGAGCCCACCGAGAGGTCAAAATCCCCCATGGTCATGACAATGGTCATGCCCGCCGCCACCACCATCAACATCGACACCTGCTGGGTGATATTGAGCCAGTTGCGCGCGGTCGGGAATGTACCCGGCAGCATGATCGAGAAGAACAGAACGATAGCGATAAAGCCGATCAGCGTGCCGTAGCGACGAATGTGCTGCATATTAGGCCACCTTCACGCCGGAGGCCCGGCCGTAGCAAAGATTAATAAGAGTATCTTCCGCGAGCCCTTGAGCCTCGACAATGGTGTCGAACTGCCCCTCGCGCATCACCGCGATCCTGTCGCTCATGCCCAAAAGCTCAGGCAGATCGGTCGACACCAGAATAATGGCAGTGCCCTTGGCCGCCAAATCGCGCAGGATGGTGTAAATATCGAATTTTGCGCCCACATCGACGCCGCGCGTCGGCTCTTCCAAGAGCAGCAGTTTTGGCGGCCCCGCCACCACGCGGCCAAAGACAACCTTCTGCTGATTGCCGCCTGAAAGCTCATAAACCGGCTGGCCAACACTGGCCGCCTTAAGGCGCATCGCCGCGCCGGTTTCGCTCGCATAGGCTTTCTCATGCCCCGGCTTGAGCCACACGCCCGCCGCGCTATGGCGCTTCAAATGGGCAACGGTAATATTCTCATAGATCGGGCGCTGCATGAACAGCCCCTCAGCCCGTCGCTCGCGCGGCACATAGGCAACGCCCGCTTCCCAGGCCGCCCCCGGCGATTTCGGCGCATAGGCCACTCCGTCGAGAGTTAAGCGCCCGCTCGTGATCTTCTGGTCGCCAAACAGCGCCCTGATCAACTCCCCCTGCCCGGAGCCCGACAGCCCGGCAATGCCGAAAATCTCGCCGGGACGGACCGCAAATTCAATCGGTCCAATACCCTTGGCCATCAGCCCTTTTGCAATAAATGCCTCGCCCTCGCCCGGCTGCGACACCGCCTTTGGGAAAGCCTCGTCCACCCGCCGTCCGATCATCATGGCAATGAGATCGTCCTGCGTAATATTGCTCATCGCGCCGCTGTCGATGGAGGTGCCATCACGCAAAACCGTGGCCTTGTCACACAGCGCCATAATCTCATCGAGCCGGTGCGACACATAAAGGACCGAGCTGCCCGATGCGCGAATCTCGCGCAAAACCTTGAACAGCCGCTCGCTCTCGTCGCGCGTCAGCGCCGCCGTTGGCTCGTCGAGCACATAGACCTTGGCGTCATCGAGCAGCGCCGCCGAAATGCGTACGAGCATCTGATCGCCCAGCGACAGCTCGCCAAGCGTACGGCGCGGATCAATATGGTCGATCCCCAGCCGCGTCAGCGCCCGCTGCGCTTCCGAGTTCAGCGCGGCCCAATCGACAAAAACACCCGCCCGGCGCGGATAGTCGCGGCCAATGAAGATGTTCTCGGCCACCGACAGGGTCGGCACAACATTGAATTCCTGATGGATAAATCGCAGGCCCAGATTATAGGCCGCCTTGGTGCTTTCGATGCTCACCAGCGCGCCATCAACACGGATCTCAGCGCTATCGGGCGTCACCACCCCAGCGAGAATTTTGATGAGCGTCGATTTCCCCGCTCCATTTTCGCCCATAAGCGCATGGATTTCGCCGGGAGCGACCACAAGGTCCGCCCCTTTTAACGCAGGCACGCCCGCGTAGGATTTCGTAACTCGGGTCGCGGAAAGAAGCGGAGTGGGAGAGGCCATAATGGCCACTCCCTTAACGCGGAAATTTGAGCCCGCGCAACTTATTCGGCAGCGTTTGCCGAAGTTACGAGCTTGGTTGGCACATAAATCGCCGACTGACGGATGTCTTCGCCGGCAAGAACACGCGCAACTGCGTCAGCCGTTGCCGCGCCAATGCCCGCAAAGTCCTGCGCCACCGAGGCTTCGAAATTGCCACCAGCAGCAATCGCTTCCTTGGCCTGTGGGTTGGCGTCGATCCCGGTGATGATGATGCCTTCGCCTTCGCGCCCGGCCGCTTCGATCGCCTGTAGCACGCCCAGTGCTGGCTGATCCCAAGCCGCCCACACAGCCTTGATGCTGCCTGGCTCTGGGTTTGCCGCAAGGATTGCTTCCATCTTGGCGCGGCTATCGGCGATACCACCGTCCGACACGTCTGGGGTTACGCGGTCGATCACCTTGATATCGGGGAAGTTCCCAAACACGGCATCAGCCACAACGCCACGCACCTGCACCGGTGGGAAGGCTTCAAAGATGAACATCACCACATTGCCTTCGCCGCCGATACGATCAGCAACATAGGTCGAGGTTTCGGCCGCCATGGCGTAGCCATTGGAGGTCACATTGGTCACGAGCAGGCTATCTGCGCCCGCATCCATGCCGAACACTGGAATGCCAGCGTCCTTGGCGGTCTGCAGCCCTGCGGTCACCTGTGCCGGGTCAACGTTGATCACAATGGCATCAACGCCCTGAATGACGAGGTCTTCAATGCGGCTAATGACAGCGGCGACGTCGCCTGCAGTGTCGATGACGTTGACATCCCAGTCCTGCCCCTCGGCATAGTCTTGGAAGGCTTCAACGTAAAATTGCGTGCCCGGCTGCGCCATATAAGGGGTGACAATCGCCACCTTGCTCGCGGCGAATGCGGCACTCGAAGACAAAACTGCAAGCGTAAGAGCCAAGCCGGATACGGCGAGCTTTGTGCGCGACATTGGAAAAATTCCCTCCACATAATTTCCGGAGGCAAACCAATTGCCTACGGTTGTTTTCCTTTGTGGTGGGGGCACTATATGAGCCAAATAGCGCTGAGCAAGTAGCGAATTGGACGGAGACGAGCATGGCCCTGACCCTAATCGGTATTGACGTCGGGACAACCGCGACCAAAGCCATCCTCATTGATGCCTCCGGCCAGCAAATTTCGAGCTTTTCGCGCCCCCACCCAATGGATCGGTCAGAGGCTGGCAAGGCCGAGCAATCCCCTGATACTTGGGTCGAAAGTGTCCTCGCCGCCCTCGCCCAATTTGCCAAGGTAGCGGATTTGTCTGAGCTAGCGGGCATTGGCCTCACCTCGCAGGTCAACTCCCATGTGTTTGTTGGCAAAGACAGAAAGGCACTGCGCCCAGCCCTCACGTGGCAAGACACCCGTGCCGCCGACGATGCCGCCAAGCTCGACGACGCCGTCACCACCGAACAGAAAACCCGCTGGTTCGGCGGCCCCGTGCCGATTGACGCCAGCCACGCTCTCTCGCGCATGGCCTATATTGCCCGCACCGAACCTGAAGTTTGGAACCAGACTTGGCAGGTCCTGCTCCCCAAAGACTACATTGCTCTCCAGCTCACAGGCGCACTCGCGTCCGATCCTGTGGCCGCTGTCGGCCTCGTCAACGAGGCTGGCGCCTATGTCTCCGAGCTGCTCGATCTGCTCCCCGGCGCAGAGGCGCGCCTCCCCCCGCTCTTTTCCTATGAACACGTCGTCGGCACGGTAAAGTCGGACCTTCCCGGTGCTGGCGCGCCGGTCTGCGTTGGCGCCATGGATGCTTGGGCAGGCATGTTCGGCTGCGGCGTCGTTGAACACGGCGACGCCATGTATCAATCCGGCACCAGCGAAGTCATGGGCATTGTCTCCAACACAATTGTGCCAACCACCGGCGTCATTCTCTTCCCGCCCTATCAGGGCATTCGTATGCATGCTGCCCCCACCCAATCGGGCGGCGCTTCGCTCACATGGCTTTCGGGCCTCCTCAATCGCCCCATCGGCGAGTTGGCGGCACTGGCGAAAGATGTCGACATCACCGCCCAAACCCCGCTTTTCCTTCCCCATCTGGCGGGCGAACGCGCCCCGATCTGGGATGCGCAATCGCGCGGTGTTTTCGCCAATCTCTCCTCGGCCACAACGCCCGGCGACATGGCCATTTCCGTACTCGAAGGGGTCGCCCACTCGGCCCGCTGGGCCCTTGAAGCCCTCATCAGCTCAGCCGATTTCGCCCCCCAAACCCTGCGCATTGGCGGGGGTGGCGCACAGTCCGATTTGTGGTGTCAAATTCGCGCCGATGTCTTGGGCATCCCGCTTGAGCGCGCCAACGGCGACGCCACTGCAGCGCTCGGGGCAGCAATTATCGCTGGCGTTGGCAGCCAGGTTTTCGCCTCCCTGCCTGCGGCCGTCCGCAGTCTCGTCCACTTCGACAAAACCTTTGTGCCCAATGCCGAAAAGTCAGCGTTTTACGCTGCCCGCCACAACCAATTCCGAACGCTCTACCAGCAGATGAAAGCGCTCAATTTCGCGTAAGCAAGGGTCTGAAATGGCGCGACACAGCGCGTGCCGCCGGAAAATCCAAATTTCTGAACTTCCGCGCGCCTTTAGCCTATGCCCTTGTCAATTCACGAGATAAACCAAAACCAGTGATTGCGGCGCTCACACGCGCTGAAAGCATATTTGAATGGAGTACCAATAAGATGTCATCTCAGCCCAATATGCGGTGGGGCACTGCGGCCGCGACCCAGAGCAACGCCGCTTTTGACGAAGGCCTCCGCCAGCACATGCTGCGCGTTTATAACTACATGGGTCTGGGCTTGGTCATCACCGGGCTGGTTGCCTTCTTCGTTGGCAATACGCCAGCGCTCTATGTCCCGATCTTCTCGTCGCCGCTCAAGTGGGTTGTGATGTTCGCGCCACTGGGCTTCGTGATGTTCTTCTCGTTCAAGATCAACACGCTCTCGGCCAGTGCGGCACAGGCCATGTTCTGGGCCTTCTGCGGCATCATGGGCCTTTCGATGGCCTCGATCTTCCTCAACTTCACCGGCGCGAGCATCGCCCGCACCTTCTTCATTTCCGCGGCCATGTTCGGCGTGATGAGCCTTTATGGCTACACCACCAAGGCAAATCTGGCCAAGTTCGGCTCCTTCCTGATCATGGGTCTGATCGGCGTGGTCATCGCCTCGATCGTCAACATTTTCCTCGGCTCGAGCGTCCTGCAGTTCGCGGTCTCGATCATCGGCATCTTGGTTTTCCTCGGCCTCACCGCTTGGGATACCCAGTCGATCAAGGACCAGTATTCCGAACATAACGGCGTTGAAGGCAATCAGAAGCTCGCTGTGATGGGCGCGCTCTCGCTCTACCTCAGCTTCATCAATATCTTCCAACTGCTGCTCAGCCTGACCGGGCAACAAGAGGACTAATCTTTTGGCGCGCTGTAGGGTATTGATCTTACAGCGCTCCTCCTTTCGGCCAAGGATTGCCAATGTTGAATGAAGATCCCAGCGCGCGCGTTACCGACGAAGCCTATAGCCTCTCTACCGCTCTGCAGCGGATCGCGGACCGCACCGACCGTGACCGCATCTTCATTCGCGATCTTCTAGCCGAACTCGACCAGCGGGCCATTGCGGCCATGCTCTTTGTTTTCGCCGTCCCCAACACCATCCCCGTGCCACCCGGCGTTTCGGGCGTTTTGGGTGCGCCGCTGCTGTTTCTGGCCGCGCAGCTCATGCTGGGCCGCGCCCCTTGGTTGCCTGCCCTGATCGCTGACCGCTCGTTTGCGCGGGCCGACTTCGCCCGCATCCTCAATAAAATTGGCCCGTGGCTGGCAAAGGCCGAACGCCTTATGCGCCCGCGCCTCACTGTCCTGACCAAGCCGCCCGCCGAATACATCATCGGCGCGATCATGCTCGTTCTGGCGATCGTGCTGTTCCTGCCGATCCCGCTCGGCAACATGCTCCCCGCCATTGCCATCTGCATTCTGGCGCTCGGGCTCATCCAGCGTGATGGCCTTTGGGTCATCGCAGGCACGGTCACAGCCATAGTTTCAGTCATTATCGTTTCAGGCGTCGTTGCAGCCTTTGCCTTCGCCGCCTGGCTGGCCTTAACGGCCATATTCTGATCGCAAAACCTGCTCCCCCGCGCGCTAGACCACGAGGAAATTCTATGTCGCTTGCCTTGTCCAATCTTCTGCTTGCCCAGCATAATGCCGGAACACTGATCGAAACCCTCGACGAAAACCTCGTCCCCAAAGACCGCGCTGAGGCCTATGTGGTGCAGTCCGAAGTCGTCGCCTCGCTCGGGCCGATTGGCGCATGGAAAGTGCAGCCTTATCCTACCGACGCTGAGCCGCTCGCCTCCCCTATTCCTGCCAGCTTCGTCTTCCCAGCGGGCGACTCAATCGCGCTCAACACCAAAGCCGCTCTGCTAGTCGAGGCTGAAGTTGCGGTGACGCTCAAGAGCGACCTACCAGCGTTTGATGGCACCTATGGCCCCGCGGACGTGCTCGCCGCCATTGGTACCACGCAGCTGGCCATTGAAATCCTCGCACCCCGCTTTGCCAATCCAGCAGCCACCCCATCGCTCGCCGGCATTGCCGATCTGCAAAGCAATGGTGCCGTGATTTTCGGCGCGTCCCGCTCCTTTGATGATCTGGCTGAACTGGGCACGCTGGAAATGGCTCTGCTGGTTGATGGCGCGTCCATCGGCAAGGTCACCGAAGGCCCAACCACCGAACGCACGCTGCGCTCGCTCGCTTGGCTCGCCAACCACGCTGTTTCGCGCGGCACCCCACTCAAGGCAGGCGACGTGATCATCACCGGCGCGCGCATTGGCGCTCTGCCGCTCAACGGCAAGGCCATCACCATCACCGCGCCGGGTTTTGAAACCATCACCGCAACGCTCGTCTAATCGAGTTTAGACGTCACGCATTTTCTCAAGGGCTGCACCTCGGTGTAGCCCTTAGTTTTGAGCGCCATCCCCGCCCTATCAATGTGAGGTATTATCGAGAAATCGCCAGTCGAATTTCGACGGCCAGCACCGCGCCAGCTGCGCAGTTTGAAATCCCCAACATGTCTCAAGCTTTAGCGCACGTAGCCGCCTCGTTTGCGGCCATCAACAAGCCCCCAACGGCCTATCCCGCGCCCAAGCTCAAGCCCATAAGTGCCAGCCAAAAGCCACAGAAACGCCCATGCGTGCCGCACGAGCGACCAGCGTCACTGATCATGTTTTCAATTTAGGAAAATAAGTGGTGCCCGGAACCGGAATCGAACCAGTGACACGCGGATTTTCAATCCGCTGCTCTACCAACTGAGCTACCCGGGCAACCATAATTCGCAACATTGCTGCGAACCGAGGGCCTTATAGGACATGTCTTTTTTCCGCGCAAGCAAGAACACCCGCTGTGGAAAAGAAACATTTCATCCCGCAGTGATCCGCGCCAATTCAAAGTTCTTGGCGTTAATTTTCGGCACATCCCCGGCGACCAGATCCGCCATAAGCTCCCCCGCGCCAAGCCCCTGCGTCAGGCCGAAAGTGAACCCGCCCATGACAAACAGCCCCTGCGTGCTCGGCACCGGGCTGATGACCGGAATCTCGTCCTTGGCGACATCGACCATGCCGCCCCAACGCTCGATAACACGCCCCTCCCTGAACGCCGGAAACTCGTCTTTCAGCCAGCCGAAAGAGGCATCCAGCGTGCCATCATTATGCGTCGGCGCCACAATGCGCGCCCGCTCAAACGGCGTTTGCTGATCGAGCTTCCAAGAGCGCTCAATGCCAAAAGATCGAGGCAAATCAGAGCCTAACGTCATATCAAGCGGCGTATCACCGGAGAGCATTTCCGGCAGCACCGGCAGAAAATCAAAGAGCAGCGAGAAGCTATCGCGCAAGATCGGAGCGGTCATGAAACGGGGCCCGTTTGAATAGCTCCCGTCCACTTCCTTGCGCCAAACCACCCTTCCCGCAGCGCCCACAGCTGGCGGCCCCTCAACGCCCGCAATGCGTTGCTGGGATAGGTAAACCGGCAGAACCGGGAAGTTGATATCGGCGTTACCGAGGAACAGCCGCGACCAGCTCCCACCCGCAACCACCAAGGCCTTGGTCCGCACCACCCCCTTTTCGGTGATGACATGGGACACCGCTCCACCCTCAGTTTCAAACCCACGCACCGCACACTCGGTAACAATTGTCACGCCCCGCGCCATCGCCCCTTCGGCAACAGCAGGCGCAGCAAACGCAGGCTCCATCCCGCCATCATCGTCTTGATAATACCCAGCTTTCCACTCCGATTGCGCCCCGGGCAACAGTTGCTCCAGCTCTGCTCCCTCGACAAATCGCGCCCGAATAGGAGCCTGAACAGGCGCCACGGCTTCGGCCTTTGCCAGCCACGCACGCGCCTCTTCGATCTCGCTGTCTTCCTTGAAAGCCTGCACCCGCCCGTAGGCCCGATAGCTCGTATCTTGCCCAATCCGGGCGTTCATCCCCTGCCAGAGAATTTTGCTCTGCTGACCAAGCTCGACAACCTCCTGCGGCAGGCCAAAATTGGTGACCTGCCCATAGGCTCGACTCGATTGCTCCGCGGCCACTTGACCCTTTTCGCAAACGACGACGGAAAGGCCTTTTTCGGCCAGAAAGAATGCCGTGGAGACGCCCATGATCCCCGCGCCGATAATGACCACATCGGCTTCCGCCGGCAGGGTTCGTTGCCCGCTCACAGGCCGGGCGCGCGACGTGGACGCCTGCAAACTGCCCGGACGCAACGCCATGGGGATTGTGATCACGCCAGCACCCGCCAGAAGAAGAGCTCCCGATCCGAGCAACACATTCCGTCGCGTCAGCTTCATCCCGACCATCCTAAAATCACGTCATGACAACAAAACCTCAGGCGACGTGGGTGGTTCCCCCTGATAACAATTGTGCAAGTTTGAGCAGCGCATAGCGTCGTCCCCTGCCGCGAAAACCGCAGCATAAGCCGACCAAAAAACAGAACGCTGAATACCAAAAGGCCCCGAAAACTTTCGTTTTCAGGGCCTTAAAATTGGTAGCGAAGCCCAGATTTGAACTGGGGACACACGGATTATGATTCCGCCGCTCTAACCAACTGAGCTACTCCGCCTCAAGGGCATCAGCGTTGTGCGCCGATGAGCGACTTACTAAAACCGTCTGCTTTTGAAGTCAAGCGCTTCAGCACCAAGGCTGTGAATATCCTTTTCCATCATGAGGTTTCGCACAAGTGTCAGATCCGATTGGAACTTTTCCAGTTCCTCCTGCCGCACTGCAGGGTCCGGCAGCCTTAGGAGATAGGAGGGGTGATTGGTCACAAAAAGGAGCGCACCATTGTCCAATGCGAACGGCTTCCCGCGGCTCTCGGCAATAGAAACGCCGCGCCGACCGAGCAAGCTCTCGGCCGCTGTCGCGCCCAAGGCCACGATTACTTTGGGCTTCACCATAGCAATCTCCATATCGAGCCAGAACCGACACGCTTGAACTTCGCCAGCGTTAGGCCTTTGGTGGATCCGGCGCTTGCCCCGCGGTTCAAATTTGAAATGTTTGACCGCATTGGTCACATAGATCTTTTTTCGGTCGATCCCGACCCGACCCAAAACCTCATCAAACACTTGCCCCGCAGGCCCAATGAAGGGTTTTCCCGCCAGGTCCTCGCTGTCGCCGGGCTGTTCCCCGACAAACAAAAACTCTGCGTTTTCCGGACCTTCGCCAAACACGGGCTGGGTGGCGAATTCGTGAAGCGGACAGTTTTTACAAGAATGAATTGCCTCCCGCGCGCCGGCCAAGGTTTCAATATCCACCGGCTGCGTCGCCACAACGCGGTCCTGCATCCGCATATGGCGCGCTGGCGGTTGCGAGCTTGCCTGCGCAATCATCTGCAATTCCATTGCCTTGGCATCACGGATGAGGCTTCCAATCTCTTCGGCCTCAGGCAGGTTCTTCCAATATTTGACCGGCATCTCCGATTTCATCATCGACACCTTCAACCGCGCCGGATTGAAAATGGACCGATAATAGGTGCGCCAATCGTCCTCGACGCTATCCTCTTGCGGAACATCGCTCTTTTGGCCACCGGGCCCAAAAGTGAGCGTCTCCGTATCCCAAAAGGCGCTGGCAGAGGGTGTGATAATGGCCCAATCCATGCTGGCAAAGCGGCGTACGAAAAAGGGCGCCGTCGCCTCGAGCACAAAGTGTTCCGGCTCAAACCACGAGACAAAATGTTCGCCATTGGCGCAGCTCTCGTCTTCGAGCCGCCGAAACCGCACAAAGGCTTTCATTTTGTGGCTGTCTCGTCTCACCCCGGAGGCGAGCCGCGTCAGCAGAAGCATGTCGCGATCAGAGGCGACATGCACCAGAGAGCGGTCTTTTTGCAGCCGCCACAACAATCGATAAAGCCCGTCGAACCGCGCAGGATCGGAGTGCTGTATCGCGCCACGCGCCAGCTCAATAAATTCCTTCGGCACGGATCCCACGGGGCCATTGCCTTCCGGCAACAGCTCCTCCCCCGCTTCGAACAGCCCGTTTTGGTCTGTCCCATAGCGCCAAACAACGTCATGCGGCGCAACGCCTGCCGCCAACAGGCGACGCGCCTTGCCGCGCCATTCTTCAAGATCGTTGGGCTTGCTCAGTCGGATCGCCAACATAGCGCTTAAAACAGGCTCATTTGCTCAGGATGCGGGGCGAGCCTTTCGCGAAGCTTTGCGTCGTCGGTCAGCCCGCTCGGCGTCCAATCGGAGGCAGCGATGAAGGGGCGAACCTTGTCGATAGACGCGGCCATCCTCGCCACATCTTCAAGCCGGAGGCGCTGGAACCGACGCGAAGCGATGATGCGATCGACGCTACGCACGCCAAGCCCAGGCACGCGCAGCAACATTTCCCGATCGGCGCGGTTCACATCCACGGGAAAATTCTGTCGCTGTTTCAGGGCCCAAGCCAATTTGGGGTCAATCGCAAGATCAAGCAGCCCCTGATCATCCCCACCCGAAACAATTTCAGGAACATCAAATCCATAAAACCGAATAAGCCAATCGGCCTGGTAGAGCCGATGTTCCCGCATCAGCGGCGGTGCCTTCAGCGGCAGGCGCGACGATGCGTCGGGAATGGGCGAAAATGCAGAGTAGTACACCCGCTTCAGCCGATAGCCCGAATAAAGCCCGGCCGCGCGGGTAAGGATTGCGCTGTCATTGGCCCCGTCTGCGCCCACGATCATCTGCGTGGACTGCCCGGCAGGCGCGAATTTCTGCTTTTTGGCCTTGCTCAACAGCGGCTTTTTATCGGGCTTGGCCTCGTCCAATTTGCCCCGCAAATTGGCCATGGCCGTGCGGATTTCCGATGGTCGCTTTTCGGGGGCCAAAGTTTCCAGCGCCACGTCGGTCGGCAGCTCAATATTGGTCGAGAGGCGATCGGCCCACCGCCCTGCCTCAATAAGCAGTTCCGGCGCGGCATTTGGGATCACCTTAAGATGGATATAGCCCTTGAAATGGTGCACTTCGCGCAGCGCTTTGGCCACGCGCACCATCTCCTCCATCGTATGGTCCGGCGATTTAATTATCCCCGATGATAGAAAAAGGCCTTCAATATAGTTGCGACGATAAAAATCGAGCGTGAGGTTGACCACCTCTTCGACAGAGAACCGCGCGCGCTGAACATTGGAGGACGAACGATTGATGCAATAAGCACAATCATAGATGCAGAAATTGGTCAGGAGCAGCTTGAGCAGGCTAATGCAGCGGCCATCGGGTGCGTAGGAATGGCAAATGCCGCTCCCCTCGGTCGAGCCAAGCCCCTTGCCGTCCGAACTATTGCGTTTCTCCGTGCCGCTCGACGCGCAAGACGCGTCATACTTGGCTGCATCGGCGAGAATAGCGAGCTTTCGGTTGAGAGTCAGCGGAGCCATTGTTCATCCTTTGTTCTCACTCTTGTAGCGCGACAAGCGGCGGGATGAAAATAGGATTGCAGGAATGTGAAGTGGACTTATCCCCTCCCCTTCACAGCCTGTCAGAATGTCGACCCACAAAAAGACGCAGGATCAATCAACCGAAGTCAGAACCACAATTCAACGACATTACCGGCGCGAATGGAATGGTCAGCCGGCCGATGTCACGAACTATAGCCGCCTTCACACCTTCGATCGACGCCAGCCTGCGGCCCGAGCTTCTTGTTCGGAACAAAACCAGCGCTCTCCATGCGACGCGCTAATGCGGGTCTCGGCGTAATAACGCTGCCCGGGAACGTGGTAGATCTTCTCGCCACGAGTGCTGACGTTGCCCTTAATGTTGCAACGCGTTCCTTCTTGCGCAAAGCTGTCAGATACCGGAAAACAGAAAACAATCGCGATAAGCGCGAGAGCCACAATAGAAATATTCTTCGTCATGAAATCCTCCGCAGGGATTTCATCATAGCCAATAATGTCTCGCAAGTTTTGTGAAACACCATACTCTTAACTGGGACGAGCCAGAACATGGATAGCGATCACACACGCCTATTTAATTACACATTCGGCAAAATCTATGTGCTCTATCTGCAAAAAATTGAGCGTAAAGGACGCTCGAAAGAGGAACTCGACCAGGTCTTGTTCTGGCTCACCGGCCACAATGCGCAGAGCCTGGCCGAGGCGATAGCAGATGAACGCACGCTTGATGCTTTCTTTGCCCGAGCGCCAAAACTCAATCCTGCTAAGTCACTCATAACGGGCGTGATCTGCGGTATCCGCGTTCAAGACATCGACAATGAGACAGTCCAGAACATCCGCGTCATGGACAAATTGGTCGATGAATTGGCCAAGGGCAAAGCACTCAATAAAATCATGCGAAGCTAAGCCAAGCCCGTACTCAATCCTAACACACTGCATACCGGCAAAAATCAGTAAGTACTATTTACAGAACATCCTTGACCGCGCCCTAGGCGATCAGCGTAAATCACTGAGCGAGCACAAATTGCGGGCAGGAGAATAAGTATGAGACTTGCGTGTTTCGGCGCAGTGGGGATGTTGGCTTTGGCCCTAAATCCGGCTTTTGCGCAAGCAGAGCCAAGCGAGACCAATCAAGATTTCATGGTTTTAGAAGCCGGTGTCCCGCTCGAACTACTCCCCGGGGAAGTCGTCGGTGATGCACTTGGCCAATATAGATTCACCTTAGAGTTCGCTCCGACACAAAATAACGAACTCGCTCTGATCAAAAATATGCTTGAACGAACAGGCGTTTTTGCCAGCGTTCTCGATGAGCTTTCTGACCAGATCGCCCTTCCTGAAACCGTGCCCGTGATTTTCCAAGAGTGCGGCGAACCCAATGCCTACTGGAGCCGCAACGACCATACCGTAACCATGTGCTACGAACTCGCGGCCCAGTTTTTTGATGATTATTCGACGCTGGACAACAAGTTCGCACCAATTTTCCCATGGGCGGACCACCGCCAAGTCACCATTGGCTCAACGCTTTTCGTGCTCCTGCACGAAATCGGCCATGGAATGGTGACACTCTTCGACCTGCCCATCACCGGCCGCGAAGAAGATGTGGTCGATCAGTTTGCAATCTTTATCGTCACCAACTCCGATGAGGAGGATCAGGCTCTGGCGGAGCGCCCGTCGCGCTTAGCCCTCTTGGCCGCCTATGGGATGATGAGGACAGAACTGCCGATGGAACGTGCGCCGCGCCACTACTGGGGCGATGAGCACAGCTTAGCGCAACAGCGCGGCATGGACATGCTCTGCATGGTATTTGGCTCCGATCCCGACGCTTACTCCCTACCAGTAATGCCCGGTTTCACCATGATCGCCGACTACGCCGAGCAGAACCCAGACGCCTTCACAGGTCCTGCACTGGTTGAAGCGCTGAACCGAGCGGACGATCTCAATCTCATCCCGTGGATGCGCGCTCGGCTGTGCCCTATGGACTATGCCAAATATGAGGCGAGCTGGGACTATTTGATTGAAACTTTCATGACCCCGAAGTCGAACTGAGCGGGAACGAGGAGACACACATGAAACTCACATCTCTCGTTCTTGCCACAGCAGTTCTCTCCCTTGGCGTAACCGCAGTCTTGGCTCAGGACCCCGGCGCCGCAGATAATGTTGAAACGCCAACCCTGATCGAAAAAGCTGACCTTGAGGCTCTCGAACCTGGTGCAGCGGCCGGTCAGCAACTCGGCGAGCACCGGTTCATCGTCTCCTTCGAGGAACCGACAACGCGCGCAGAAGCGCTCGTGCGCACGACGCTACAGAACGAGCCAGCCTTCACTGGCTTGCTGGACTCTCTTGCCGATCAGATTGCCCTACCGCAGGACGTGCCGGTCCGATTCAAGAACTGCGGGGAATCCAACGCGTACTGGAGCCCGGCCCTAAAAGAAATAAATATGTGCTACGAGCTCTTAACCGGGTTCAACCAGAGCTTTCAGGAGAAAGAGGACGCCTATCGGAACGCCTTTAAGTGGGCCGACCAGGTCGAAGTTCTTCTCGGCTCAACGGCATTCGTAATGCTTCACGAGATCGGCCACGGCATGGTCGATTTGTTCGAACTACCCGTCACGGGCCGCGAAGAAGATGCCGTAGACCAGTTCGCCACCTTCCTTTTGCTCGCGGCAGATGAACCCGGGCAACCCCTGCAGGAGCGCTCCTCACGCCTCGCTCTACTGGGTGCCTACTTCTTTGAAAGCTTGCTTCCGATCGGGGTGGAGGTGAACCAAAAATATTGGGCCGATACCCATACGTTCGGTGCCAAGCGCAGCATCGACATCATGTGTCTGCTCATGGGTGCCGCCCCGGAAACCTATGCCGAGATCGTGGTCTCGGGCGGCACGATGCTCAATAGTTTCTACAATGACCATCCCGAATTCATCGTCGGTCGTGAAGCCGAATGGATCGCTAAAACGGATGATCTCAATCTTGTCCCGTTCAGCCGTGTCAGCAAATGCGCTCAGGAATACGCGCGCTACTCTGGCGGCTGGAAATATCTCATTGAGACGTTCATGACCCCACAGGCGAACTGATCCGTCTCATAGTCCCCAATCACAAAGCCCCGGCCTCGGTCGGGGCTTTTCTGTTTCTGATGCGCCCGACTGTTCATCAATCGACACCAATCCGTTGCTTATTACGCAGTTTCTGAACCCCTAATCCTGACATACATTCAGTCTCGAACAACGGCGCACTGGCGCCGCGCTAGGAGAATACAAAATGACCCTGGAACTTGGCGGCATTCACCATCTGACGGCAGTGACGGCAGATGCACCGCGCAACCTGAAATTCTACACGAAGACCCTGGGCATGCGTCTGATCAAGAAGACGGTCAATCAGGACGACACCTCGTCCTATCACCTGTTTTATGGTGACGGCGTTGCCTCGCCGGGCGCAGACCTGACCTTCTTCGACTTCCCCACCATGCGTGAACAGCGCGGCAATCACACCGTCGGCCGCACCGGCCTGCGTGTTGATAGCGAAGCGACCTTGCAATGGTGGAAGGAGCATCTGGCTGATCAGAATGTTGCGACCAGCGGCATCAAAGAACGCTTTGGCCATGTCTCGATGGATTTTGAGGATTTCGAAGGCCAACGCTTCCGCCTCCTCGTCGACGACAAGAACAAGGTTGTTCCTTGGGCGAAGTCGCCGGTCCCAGCCGACAAGCAGATTATCGGCCTTGGCCCGATCACGCTATCTGTGCCGGAGTTGGCGCCAACCGATGCCATGCTGACCCGCGTCATGAACATGCGTCAGGTCCGCAACTATCCGGCCCGCGACAGCAAGGGCGAGGTCTTCGTCTACGAAATGGGTCCCGGCGGTCCGGGCGCTGAAGTGCATGTCTCCGTCAACCCAGATCTGCCACGGGCTCGCCCGGGCGCTGGTGGGGTGCACCATGTCGCCTTCCGCACCAAGGATCAGGATGATCTGCGCGCCTGGATCGATCGCATCAACAGCTTCGGTATTCGCTCGTCGGGCGAAGTGGAACGCTTCTACTTCACCTCGCTCTACTTCCGTGAGCCGAACGGTATCCTGTTCGAACTGGCGACAGACGTTCCCGGCTTTGCTGCCGACGAACCAATGGAAACTCTGGGCGAAAGCTTAGCGCTACCACCATTCCTTGAGCCGCACCGCGCTCAAATCGAGGCGGGCCTGAAGCCGCTCGAATAAAAACGAAAGGCCGGAGGAAACTCCGGCCTTTGCTTTTGGCCCTATGGCCGAGCGGGCGGGAGCCCATCGTCTGCAGCGCGCCCTCCCATGCCAAGTCCCATTCCCATCCCGCCGCCAGTGCCACCGGCGCCCCCTCCCCCTTGGCCACCACCACCGCCTCCTTCACGTCCACCTTCTGAACCCGCGCCACGCCCGCCACGAGCACCGCCAGCGGCAGGACGTGTGGGTCCTTGCATTGGAATTTCGAGGTCTTTGGGAATGGGATCCAGGTCAAGCGCATCGCGAATATAATTGCGCAGCGACACCACAAGGTCATGGGTATGGATTTGATTGCCAGCGACCAACTCTCGCGCCGCCTTCTCGGCAAGCCGAACCTGTTCATCAGTGCCCAAAAGAATAATGTCCGACAGTGCGGCCTCCACCGCATCGCGCACCTGGCGCACCCGTTCGAACATTTCGTCACTCATCGTACGCGGAGAGCTTTCGACCTCCCCACTTTCGGCAGCGGCTTTTTCTGCTGCACGGATGTCACGCAAATGGCGCGGATCAACCGATAGGCGTCCCGTAAAGGAGCCACCCAAAACCTTATAGGCAGCGATCAGCGTTTTAAGCCGCTCATTGATTTGCCGGTTCATTCGCTGCTGGCGCTGCTGAATAGTCGTCATCATCACCAGCCGAATGCCAATACCAACCAGAGCAAACAAAGCGATGCCAATCAGACTTGTGAGCACTCCCTGCCAAGTCGAAAAATCAAATCCCCGCACAGTCCGCTCTCCTCCGTCTAGGCTTCTGCCAGCATAACCAAAAAACAAGGGGCCGGTTTGTCTGGCCCTTATATTTTGTGACGAACTGTCAGCATTTTGCGACCAAAGTGGCCACCTTGGGAATTAGTGTTCCAACCTTTTGGCTGGACCAGACCACGATACGATCTTGCAAGTCAAAGGTGTATATATCCGCGTACGATCCAATCAAAATGGCACTGACCATTACAAATCTTTCGGTGATTGCGAGCGGTATAACGGTTGCTCCATCCTTACGATAACTACTCCCACCAATGGTATCGTCGAAGCCAATATCCCATTCTTCGCCCAAGCGAATGAGCGATATTTTGCCATTGCCAATCCGATCCTCCTCCCACCCCGGACCTTCTGGATTGAGGAAATTATCCCGGAAGAAATATCCATGACCTTCGGAATGACCGCATGAAATAAGGACCCCGTCTTGCGCTAGTACTTGAACCGGAAAAACCAAAAGGAAAATCGCAATAATGAAGCGCATATCGACGCCCTCATAAAACCGTTAAACTCTGACCTTCTCAAAGTTTTACCTAGAAGAAATATTTCGTTCAACCTCTCCACGGTCTGGCTGTAGCGCTGCCGCGTCGCCGATGAGGCGGATAAACTCAGCACGATACCCGCCCTCGTCATTGCCTCGCCCAGCTTGCGCGAGGGTTTTGATCTCATCCCAACTCATGGTTTTTCCATAAGATGAGCCTCGCAGCTTCTGACCAAAGGCGGCAACAGCGGCGGAAAACTGTGCATCAACGCCAGCATCGGCAATGTCGCCATAAACCACCTCGGGCGTAATCGGCACTTCGATTAGCTCGGAAACCGCGCCCTCAGGCGCCTTATAACGCATTTTCAAAAAGGCGATTTCCTCGGCCGCCCCAGTTGGCGAGGTCTGCCCATAGCGCAACGGGTCAACGTGCTCCCCACCCGATCCCACCGGGGTAATTTCATAAAGCGCAGTCACGGTCGTCCCAGCACCAACCTCGCCCGCATCCACCGCATCATTATTAAAATCCTCGCGGTTCAATGCACGGGTCTCGTAACCAATCAGACGATACTCAGCGATGACTGCTGGATTGAACTCGACCTGAACTTTGACGTCCTTGGCTATGGTGTGGAGCGTTCCACCCACCTCCTCGACCAACACTTTTCGAGCTTCAGCAAAGCTCGAAATATAGCTGGCATTGCCGTTCCCATTTTGGGCGAGCGCCTGCATGGTCGCATCATCTAGATTGCCCCGCCCGAACCCCAAAACAGACAGGCTAATGCCACTGTCGCGCTTGATCGCGATGAACTTCTCAAGGGCACGCGGGTCATCAATACCCACGTTGAAATCACCGTCCGTGGCGAGGATCACCCGATTGGTGCCCCCTGCAATCTTGGCTTGCTCAGCCAGCTTATAGGCGAGCTCAATCCCTTCTGCCCCAGCCGTACTGCCTCCGGCGTAGAGCTGATCAAGTGCGTCCATGATCTTGGCTTTATTGTTCGCGCTCGTAGGCTCGAGCGCCACGCCAGCAGAGCCCGCATAGGTGACGATGGAGACCGTATCGTCACCCGACAGCTGATCCAGCAAAAGCGCTAAGGCGCGTTTGAGCAGCGGGAGCTTGTCGGCATATTCCATTGATCCAGACGTATCGATCAGAAACACCAGATTACTGCTGGTTTCTTCACGCACCACATCGCTACCCTTGATGCCGATCTGCATGATCTGGGTCTTATTGTTCCACGGCGTCGGGAAGATTTTGACCTCAGAGGAGAACGGCGCGCCATCCGCCTCCGGCACGGGGTAATCATAAGGAAAATAATTGATCAGCTCTTCGATACGAATAGCGTCCGCTGGCGGCACGAAGCCATCGTTGAGCGCCCGGCGCGTGAAGGCATAGCTGGCCGTATCAACATCAAGGGAAAATGTCGAAACCGGCTCTTCAGCCGCGACCTTGAGGCGTTGCTCGTCAAACTCGGTAAAACTGCCACCTACAGGGTTTTCGGCCTTTGCGGCCATAGGCGCACCGCCCTGCACCATTGGCGCCGCTTGGCGGGTGGCGATGGCGCCAACCGATGGAGCTGGCGCGCGCATGATCGCCTCTGATGGCAATGGCGCTGGCGGCGGGGCAATGGCCATGTCGAGCGCTGGCGCCGCAGGCGCTTCTTGCGCAATAGCGGGCGCAGCTTCTGCCAATACCTCTGGCACAACAGCGGGCTCGGCCGGCACCACTTCAAGCTTCTGCGTGTCTGCTTCGGTTTGAGCGACAGACGGGGCTTGAGTCAGCGCCGTCGAGTTATAAAGATGATACCCGAGTGGCAGCACAACGAGGGCAATGGCCAAACTGCCGATAGGAAGACGCATATCCATGATCGAACCCTTCGAGAGGTTTTTGATGATGGACATAAGACGGCCACCCCAGGCAGAACCTTGGGTCGGTTTTTCGTTTTTTTGCGTGTCCTCGGCCTGAGCAGCGGCAAAGGCAGCGCTCGCGGCGGCCAAAGCACGAGCGCGCGCATCGTCTCGCGGTGCTGGCGGCTCTACGCGGTTCAACGAGGAAAATGGATCGTTCTGGTGGCTCATAAGAACCCCCTCAAAGTCTTGCGGGCTTCGTGGACATGGAAGGACACAGTGGCCTCCTTGATACCCATAATTTCTGCGGCTTCGGCGTGGCTCAGCTCTTCGGCGTAGACCAAGAGCACAGCGTCGCGTTGTTTCTCAGGGAGTGTACGCACCGCCGCCCAAAGCTCATTGCTTGTGGTGGCCATTTCCTGTTCGGCGGGCTGACCATCGAGTGAGACCTGCGAATATGCTTTGGCATAGTTCCCACGCGTTTGCCGAGCGCGTTGAAAGTCGCGCACGGCATTGAACGTAATGCGATAGGCCCAACTTGAAAAAGCGCTGCGCCCGTCAAACCCGGCAATGGCCTGGCCGATCTTGACGCAAACCTCCTGAGCGATGTCTTCGGCGTCATCTCGATTTCCGCACCACCTCCACGCGGTACGGTAGATTGCATCATAGTGCTCAGCTATAAGCACGCCAAAAGCCTCAGGATCACCATTACGCGCGCGGATCGCGAGCGCATGGCTGGTCGCTGAAGTATTTGGCTCTGGTGCGGCGGACAGTCCCATCACTTGAGCATGCACATTTTTACTCGAACAGCTATTGTGCAGAGTAAGACGCCCCACAAGCACCACTCCTTGGGTGTGTGCGGTAAAAAAGTTTGGAACGAGCCAATGACCGAGAAAAAGCCCCTCCCCTTCGGCCTAACCAGTGGACGCATTCTCATTCTTTGCATGGGCGCGCTGCTGGCCATCATCACCATTTCGATGTCGATGGGTGGTCTGCACACCTATGAGGCGCTGAAGGAAGCGAACAACGCTGCCAAAACGGCAACGCCAGCCCAGGTCGAAGTCGCACCAGCCCAATAAACAAAATGGGCCTACCGAATTGATGAGGCCCACTTCAATTTCAAACTATGCGACCAGCGCCTGCGGCACGGCTTCAGCGATAAAGCCGCCGCCGAGGACTTGGCTGGTTTGGCTATCGTCAACGTAGAAGACGCAAGCCTGCCCGGGCGAGATGCCGTATTCGCCAGTGACCAAGGTCACATAAACCTCGCCGTCACGCATTTGAATGACGCCGGGCTGCGGACCACGGGTAGACCGCACCTTCACTTCCACAGGGGCGCCATTACCCGACGCTGCTTCGGCCAACGGCACCGAACCCAACCAGTTCACATTGCGCAAACGCACGGTATGGGTCTTGAGCGCTTCGCGCGGACCCACAATGACGCGCCCGGTCTTGTGCTCGAGCTTAATCACGTAAAGCGGCTCCCCGGCGGCAACGCCGAGCCCCTTACGCTGACCAATGGTGTAATTGACGATACCGTCATGTTCGCCGAGCACGCGCCCGTCCAAATGCACAATCTCGCCCGTAGAGAAGGCTTCCGGATGCATCTTGCGGATGATGTCGGAATATTTCCCCTGCGGCACAAAGCAGATGTCTTGGCTGTCGTGCTTTTCCGCAATCTCAAGGCCGAGCTCACGCGCGAGTTCACGCACCTGCGGCTTGCCCATACCCCCCAGCGGGAAGCGCAAGAAGTCGAGCTGGTCCTGAGTGGTGGCGAAGAGGAAGTACGTCTGGTCGCGGTCACTATCGACCGGACGGTAAAGCTCGCGCCTGCCGTCGGCCCCAATACGGTCCTGCACATAATGCCCCGTTGCCAAAACATCGGCACCAAGGTCACGCGCGACCGTCATGAGATCAACGAACTTCACCGACTGATTACACGCAATGCACGGCACCGGCGTTTCGCCCTGCTGATAGGCATTGGCGAAGGGCTCAATCACCGAGCTTTTGAAGCGTTCTTCGTAATCGAGAACATAGTGCGGAATGCCGAGCTTAGCGGCGACGCGACGCGCATCATGAATGTCCTGGCCAGCGCAGCACGCACCCTTACGGTGGGTGGCTTCGCCATGGTCATAAAGCTGAAGCGTAACGCCAACAACTTCATAGCCCTGACGGGCAAGAAGGCCAGCAACAACGGAGGAGTCTACGCCACCGGACATCGCGACAACAACGCGAGTGTCTTCGGGGCGCTTGGCAATATCAAGCGAGTTCAACATTTCTCTTTTGTGTCCGGATGGGTTCAAGGGCCAGCGGAAACTGTGGGGCGCGTTCTACGCCGAAGCGTTAGCCCTGTCCATTCCTACCCGGCAGCTTTTGCCCCAACACGGTAGTTCTTACTCAAACACCCAGAGCAGTTACCGCATAACAATCTGGCTACACCCCTGAAATCCTTGAGTTTATTGGGCATATCTCAAAATGGCAGGGGTTTTGCATCACAACGCTCAGTATTGTGTATTGAGGCTCCCAGTGGCTCCTAATTCTTTCGCTATCAATGGTGGCAGCTCCAGTGCGGCGGCTCAGGCATTTGCAAGCCAGCAGAGCCAGCCCAGCAATGGCAAAAACTCAGGCGGCAGCGATTTCGCAGCGCTGCTTTCAGGCACCAATACGAGCAAAGCGGTGGAACCTGCTCCCAAGAAGGATGCCCCGCCTCCTACTGAGCCGACTAATTCTGCCGCTGACCAGCACGAACCCGCTCCTATTGAAGACAACGAAGAAATCGAAGTCGTTGATCCCACAGCTGCGCCGGTGCCGCCGCCTATCGACACCACACAATTGGTTGCGTTGAGCGACGCTCTGGCGCAGCTCCGCGACAGCTTGGAAAGTGGCCAGGCATTGGACCCGGAATTACTGGCGCAAATCAACAACACGTTGAGCCAGCTGGCCAATCAGATGGGCGTCGATTTTGAAGCTTTGACCGCTTCAGCTGATCTCACAGCGCTGCTCAATGGCGTGCCGAACGATGCGACCTCGGCAGAAGGCTATTTCGCCACGCTAATCCGGTCGCTCGGGGGCACCAACGGCCTCGATAAATCTGCGGAGGCCGCGGAAGCTATCGCGCAGATCAATGAGAAATTGGCCAAGCTGCTTGCCGCTATCGAGGCTGGCGAAGTCGACGCAAACAAGCTCACTTCTTTGGGACTTGCCGCTGACAAGCCGCGCCCCAATGACGTCGAGCAATCTCTTCTCCGCCTCGCCAAATCAGCAGCAGACCAACCCACCGGCCCGGTATTAGCTGTTCCGTCGCTCAAAATGTCCGACCAGCTTCTGGCAGGCAGCGCTGAAGACACGTCTTCGGCGACGACGACATTTTCCGAGCCCAAGTTTGCCGAAACCAGCACGGCATCTTCAGGCGATGACAACAGTGACGCCAAGCAGTCGAACGACGGCGCACCGGCTGACCGTCGCCCTGTGGCTGCCCCCACCACTGCCAAGCTGGCAGATATAATTCCAGCGTCGACCCAGATCGTTGACGTTCCAACTGCGCAAACCGCAGACATAAAAATTGAAGCTGCCGCCCTGCGCACTATTCCGCAGACCTATTTGTCGAGCCAACAACAGCTCAACATTCCGGCGATAGCCTTTGAAATGTCCAGGCAGATGGAGGGCGGCATCTCCCGCTTCCAGATTCGCCTAGATCCAGCCGAGCTGGGTCGCATTGATGTGCGTCTCGACGTGGACCAGAATGGTCAGTTGAACGCCAAACTGATTGTCGAACGGCCAGAAACCCTCGACATGATGCAACGCGACCAGCGCGCACTTGAACGTGCGCTGCAACAAGCTGGCATCGATGCCCATCGCGCTACGCTCGAATTCTCGCTCAAGCAGAATGACCAGCAAGCCAATCGCGACGGCAGCCCATTTGATCGCGCAGAAGCGTTGCTCGAATCCGACGATACGACATCCGAACCTGTTCCACAGGTCACGCTCTACCGCGGCTCACTCCAAGCTAGCGGGCTCAACATCCTTGCTTAGGTGAACTCAAATGGCTGTAAACGGCGTTACTGGCTCATCAACCACGTCGGCCTCGTCAACTGCGCGATCAACGATCGCGCAGAACTTTGACACATTCCTGTCGATTCTGACGACGCAGCTAAGAAACCAAAATCCGCTCGACCCCTTGGATACGAACCAGTTCACCCAACAACTGGTTCAGTTCACTGGGGTAGAGCAGCAGCTCAAGACCAATGACTTCTTAGAAGCTTTGCTGGCCAATACGCAGAATCAGGGTCGCGTCGATGCGGTCTCCTATATTGGCAAGGAAGTGACCGCCTCGGGCAAAACTGGGGAGCTCAAAGAAGGCGGGGCGATGTGGACGTACAACGCCGCCTCACCCGTCGCCAACGCGACGGTCACCATCAAGAATGCGACAGGCAGCGTGGTCTATGTGGAGCAGGGCTCGCTCAATGCGGGCGTCGGCAACTTCCTCTGGACCGGAGCGGGTTCGGACGGCAACAAGCAGCCCGACGGCGTCTACACAATCGAGATCACCGGCACCAATGTGAGCGGCAATGCCATTTCGATATCGACCTCCAGCGTTGGAGTCGTCACCGCCGTCGATTTTAGCGGTGCTGAGCCAGTCCTCACCGTTGGACGCAACAAGGTCGCCCTCAAGGACGTCACCAGCGTGCGCAGCACCGGCCAAGTGACGACACCGCCACCCGCCACTGGCAGTTGAAATAGACTGCCGTGTGCAGGCCAAAAGCTGTCCGCAATCACACGCTACTGTTAACCTATTGTAAGTTTCCCCTTAGGGGTATTTTAAGGCCACTGCCCTACTCTCACCATCATATGGTCAGGTTTGAGTAGAGAGTAAAATGACCGTACAGATGCGTCCTCGCGTGAAGTACGTTATTGGCCCGGATGGCAGCCCGCTAACTATTGCGGATCTGCCCCCAGCCAATACACGACGGTGGGTTATCCGTCGGAAGGCCGAAGTTGTTGCTGCCGTTCGCGGTGGGCTGCTAAGCCTAGAAGAAGCATGTGAGCGTTATACGCTCAGCGTCGATGAGTTTCTCAATTGGCAGGCAGCCATCGACAAGCACGGCCTTGCGGGGCTGCGCACCACTTGGATTCAGCATTACCGAGAGGGATAAAATGCGTAGGGCTCCGGCCCAACTTGGGTTTCCCACAGTTGCATCTTCCCTAGACCCTCAAAAAGGGTCAGTCACAAGTCTGCCACAAATCTTAACCCGCCGGCGAAAGCTGGCGGGTTTTCGCATTGTAAATCCACAGCTTATGACGAACGTGCCTCCCCAGCAAATGCTTGGGTGGCAGGCAGTTATTGCCGGGTATTTGCAAAATGCGGCAATCGGTTAACACCTTGTTAACCATCAAATAGGTAAATTTTGCCCAGCGGTTGGTGGGGGCTCCAGCGACCGAACGAGTCGCAGAGTGAACGCGTGGAAACCTTAACTACATTTATCAACCGGATCGGAATGGCCCGCCTTGCGGCGATGGCTCTCGTTGCGGTTCTCATGCTCGGATTTTTCGGGTTTCTTATCATGCGCGCCCAGACCCCAAATCTGGCGCCCCTCTATTCTGGGTTAACGTTAGAAGATTCATCGGCAATCATTACCGAGCTGCAGACGCTCAACATGCCGCACGAAATTCGCGGCGACGGTGACACTATTCTGATCCCGCGCGATCAGATCACCACCGTCCGTATGCAGCTTGCTGGCGAAGGTCTGCCGACCCGCGGCCAAGTGGGCTATGAAATTTTCGACCAGCAGTCGACGCTCGGCGCGACTAGCTTTGTCCAGAACATCAACAATGTTCGCGCCCTTGAAGGCGAACTCGCACGGACCATCACGTCCTTGACCCGCATCAAAAGTGCGCGCGTGCATTTGGTTCTGCCAGAGCGTGAACTATTCCGTCGCGAACGCAAGGATCCTTCAGCCTCCATCGTACTTTCGGTCCGCGGTCAACTTTCGAACAACGAAATTCGCGCCGTTCAGCACATGGTCGCCTCGGCCATTGAAGGCCTGAACCCGACGCGCGTCTCCATCGTAGACGACCAAGGCAATCTGCTGGCCTCGGGCGCCGAAGGCGACGAAGGCAGCCTCGTCACGGCCAAGAATGAAGAGCGCACGCTTTCATACGAAAACCGCATGCGCACCCGCATCGAAGACATGCTGGCAAACGTGGTTGGTGCAGGGCGCGCCCGGGTTGAAGTTGCAGCAGAGCTCGACTTCAATCGCCAGACCGTAACGCAAGAAACATTCGATCCTGAAAGCCAAGTTGCACGTTCTATCCAGTCGCGCGAAAGCGAGACCCTGTCGAACGGCGCAAATGGTCAGGTCACGGTTGCAAACGAGCTTCCAGGCGCCAGCGAGAACGCTGCCAATGGCTTTGCCGAACAGGGCACCTCGCTCGAAGAGACCACCAATTACGAAATCAATCGTACGACCCAGGTAGCCACCACTGAGCCGGGTGCTGTTAAGCGCCTCTCCGTCGCCGTGGTTGTGGACGGCAGCTATGCCGACGATGGCAACGGCAACCTCGCCTACAATCCGCGTAGCGCCGACGAAGTCAGCCAGATTTTGACCCTTGTTCGCTCAGCTGTCGGCTTCTCGGCAGAACGTGGCGACACTGTTGAAGTGGTCAACATGCAGTTTGCCGAACGCCCAGGCCTTGCTGGCGTCGGCACCGACAACACCGCAGGCCTTCTCGACTTCACCCGTGATGACCTGATGAATGGCGCAGAAATGGCCGTCACCCTGCTCATCGCTCTGGCCCTCGTGTTCTTCGTGATGCGCCCTCTGCTCAAGAAGGTTCTGAGCCCAGAAACCGAAACGCTTGCTTTGCCCGAAGCAGCTGAGCTCGGCAACCACGCCGTCCTCACTGCCGACGGACAGCTGCTCGACGAGCAGTTGCTCCAACCCAAGGACAAAACCCCAGCGTGGGTGGCCAACGCCAAGTCCATGGGCGAAACCCAGCTGCAGACGCTCAAGACCGTCGGCACGCTCGTTGAAGAAAACCCCAAGCAGGCCGCACTTATCGTGCGTGACTGGCTCGGCAGCGCGGCGTAATCGAAATGACCCTCGTTTCTCAGTCTGGCAAAGATCAGAACCTACAAATCGGCGCCGGCGCACTCTTGCAGGTTGGCGGTCAGCAGCGCACCCTTAAGGGCGACGAGAAGGCCGCAGCCCTCGTCCTCGCGCTCGGTCCTGATTACGGTAAGCCCATTTTTGACGAACTCGACGAAGTCGAAATCCGTCAGCTTTCCCGCGCCATGGCTCGTCTTGGCCCGATCACGCAGGAAATGCTCGACGATTTGATGATCGATTTCGTCACGAACATCTCCTCGCACGGCAATCTGACCGGCACCACGGACTCGACTGAACGCTTGCTTCTCTCTTTCCTGCCGCAGGAACGTGTGGACGCGATCATGGAAGAAATCCGCGGTCCGGCTGGCCGCAATATGTGGGAGAAGCTGTCGAACGTTCAGGCGGATGTCCTGGCCGCCTATCTCAAAAACGAATACCCGCAGACCATCGCTGTGGTGTTGTCCAAAATCGATCCGGACCACGCCTCCAAGGTCCTCGCCGTTCTGCCAGAAGAATTGGCGATGGACGTGGTGCAGCGCATGCTTGGCCTAGACCCTGTGCAGAAGGAAATTCTCGAGAAAATCGAGAACACGCTGCGCGTCGAGTTCATGTCCACGCTCAACCACCAGAAGCGTCGCGACAGCCACGAACAGATGGCTGAAATCTTCAACGCATTCGATCGTCAGACTGAATCGCGCTTCATTACAAGTCTTGAGGAGATTAACCGAGACGATGCCGAGCGCATCAAAGCGCTCATGTTTACCTTTGAGGATCTGGCGCGGCTCGATACGTCGGCCATCCAGACCCTGCTTGCACGCCTCGACAAGCGTGACCTCGGTATCGCCCTTAAGGGGGCCAGCGATACCGTCAAGGATGTATTCTATCGGAACATGTCCGGTCGCGCCGCCAAGGTCTTGCAGGACGATATGCGTGATATGGGCCCGGTCCGGCTCAAGGATGTTGACGAAGCCCAGACCCGCTTGGTGGCAACGGCAAAAGATCTCGCGGCCAAGGGCGAGATCGTCATCCTTAAGTCCAAAGCCGACGACCAGATGGTGGCTTAACCATGGCCCAACCGGTCCGCTATCTTTTCGATCTCGATCTGGGCGAAGAACCCGGACACGTGATCAGACATGTGCCAGCCGAAGCGGAAGCACCCGCTCCGCCACCAGTTCCCTCAATCCCCGAGGATTTGGTGGCGCAGCTGATAGCCGACGCCAAACGCGAAGCGTTCGCTGAGGGTGTAACACAAGGCGAACGCAATGCTGCCAACACCGCAGCGCAGACGATCGCCGCACTCGGCACGACACTAGCGACCCAAGTGGCACCCTACGCCCAGGCGCTGGATGAAGCCATTCTGCGCCACCAGTCAGAAGCCGCAAGCTTGGCACTGGCTGTTAGCAAAAAGCTCGCGCATCAACTCGTCGCACGCCAGCCGACGGTTGAGCTCGAAGCTTTGATAGCAGAGTGCCTCGAAGGCTTAGGGGCCGTTCCGCACCTTGTGGTGCGGTGCCACCCCGAAATGGCCGACGCTATTCGCGAGTCAGCCACCCAACACGTCAATGCCACGGGTTTTGCCGGGCGTTTGGTAATCATGGGTGACGAAGACATTCGCCTTGGCGATGGCCGTATGGAATGGGTCAATGGCGGTATCGTACGCGACATCGGCCAAACAACCATCCAAATGGAACGCCAAATTTCTGACTATCTTGCTGCGCGTCAGCGCAACCCGAATGCGAAGGAGAGCGGTTAATGGCCGATCCTGACAACACACTAGAGAGCCTGCTCGACGAAATGGATGCGCCCGAGCGCGCCGAACGCGACGTCACCTATGTCGAACGGACCGCGGGCGACCTCGAGGCCGTTTTTGACGTACCAGTACGCGTTTCGGTCGTTCTCGGCCGGACCAAAATGCCTGTTTCTCAGCTGCTCAAACTCGATACCGGGACGGTCATCGAGCTCGACCGCCAAGTTGGCGAAGCCGTAGAAATCTATGTCAACGACCGCTTAATTGCTCGTGGTGAAATCGTGCTGGTCGATGACCGGCTGGGTGTCACCATGACCGAAATTATAAAGCCACAATAGGAGCTCTGCCATGCGCCTTCTCATTATCGGTGCGCTTGAGGGTCAGCTCTCGACGGCAACCAAAATGGCTATGGATGGGGGAGCCAAAGTCGCTCACGCCCCCTCGGTTGAGATTGCGCTGGCTTCGCTTCGTTCAGGCAGAGGAGCCGATCTGCTGCTGGTCGATGTCATGATGGACATCACCGGCCTAATCGCCGCTCTGGAAGCAGAACGCATTGTTATACCGGTTGTCGCCTGTGGCGTCGAAGCGAATGCCGCAGCAGCCGTCAACGCGATCCGCGCCGGAGCCAAGGAATACATTCCTTTGCCACCCGACGCGGAGCTCATTGCCGCTGTCATTTCCGCAGTTGCCCGCGAAAGTTCCGACTTCCTCTTCCGCGATCCATCCATGGAACGCGTTGTCCGCATGGCCGAGCAGATCGCTGGCTCGGAAGCCTCGATCCTGATCACAGGTGAGAGCGGCACGGGTAAGGAAGTTGTGGCCAAGTTCGTCCACGCTCGTTCCAAGCGCGCCAACAAGCCGTTTATCTCGGTCAACTGCGCGGCGATCCCAGAAGCTTTGCTGGAATCCGAACTTTTCGGCCACGAAAAGGGCGCCTTCACCGGCGCAGTCGCGCGCCGTATTGGCAAGTTTGAAGAAGCCTCTGGCGGCACATTGCTGCTCGACGAAATTTCAGAAATGGATGTCCGCCTGCAGGCAAAGCTGCTGCGTGCCATTCAGGAGCGCGTCATTGACCGCGTCGGTGGCGGCAAGCCAGTCCCGGTCGATATCCGCATTCTCGCGACTTCGAACCGCAACCTCAGCGACGCTGTGCGTGAAGGCTCGTTCCGCGAAGACTTGCTCTTCCGCCTCAACGTTGTGAACCTCAAGCTGCCTCCACTGCGCGAGCGTCCGGGCGACGTTGTCATTTTGTCTGAACACTTCGTCGCGAAGTACGCCAAGGCAAATGGCATTCCGCCGCGCCAGCTGTCGCCTGAAGCCCGTGACGCCCTCGTTCGGGCTCCATGGCCAGGCAACGTCCGCGAATTGGAAAACACGCTTCACCGCGCGGTGCTGCTGTCTTCTGGCGACACCATTGGTCCCGAGTCGATCGTTTTGCCAGATGGCATGGGCCTCGCTGAGGCAGCCCGTGCTACCTCCCCGGCACAGATGGCGGCTCAAACGGCCCAGGCTATGAATCGTGCGATTGTCGGCCGCACCGTTGCCGACGTTGAACGCGACCTCATCCTCGATACCTTGGATCATACGCTGGGTAATCGTACCCACGCGGCAAACATTCTGGGGATTTCTATCCGCACGCTGCGCAATAAGCTCAACCAGTACACCGATGAAGGGTTACATGTTCCTGAGCCAGGCGAACGGCGGAGCGCTTAAAGGAGCGGTTGTGCAGAACCACGAGTTAATCGGAATGCAGCGAAACGAGCGCTATGCGCGGACTTCGTTTATCGCGGCCAAGCCGTTCGTGAGCGAGCATGACTGACCAATCCACGAATTCGCGTAACAATTTTGGTCTGCCCGATCTCGGGCAGATCCTACAAGTCCTGCGCTCGGGCGACGTTGCCCTAGCCGCCGGCGTCATGGGTCTGATCGTTATCCTGATCGTCCCACTGCCCGCTATTCTGGTCGACCTCCTCCTTGCCATCTCGATCGTCTTCTCTGTGATGATCCTGATGACTGCCCTCTTCATCCAGAAACCACTCGAATTTTCGGCGTTCCCGACGGTTCTGCTGATCGCGACCATGTTGCGCTTGGGCTTGAACCTAGCGACAACGCGCTTGATCCTGTCGGAAGGGCACAACGGTACCGATGCAGCTGGTCACGTTATTGAGGCCTTCGGCAACTTCGTTACTCGAGGCAATTTCGTCATTGGTACGGTGATCTTCATCATCCTAGTGATCGTGAACTTCATCGTTATCACTAAGGGTTCTGGCCGTATCGCCGAAGTGGCGGCTCGCTTTAGCTTGGACGCTATGCCGGGCAAGCAAATGGCGATCGATGCGGACTTGTCCGCCGGTCTGATCGATGAAGACACTGCCAAAAAGCGCCGTGCTGAACTTGAGGGAGAAAGCTCCTTCTTCGGTAACATGGACGGTGCGTCCAAATTCGTGCGCGGCGACGCCATTGCAGGCCTCATCATCACCTTTATCAACGTGTCCGCCGGCATTCTCATCGGCGTCATGCAACAAGGGATGGACTTTGGCGAGGCTGCGAATGTTTATACGCTCCTGACCATTGGTGATGGCCTAGTCTCCCAGATCCCCGCTCTGATCGTTTCGACCGCAGCTGGTATTCTGGTTTCTAAGTCGGGCGTCACCGGCGCCGCTGACAAGGCCCTCAGCAGCCAGTTTTCAGGCTACCCACGCGCACTTGGCATGTCGTCCGCAGTCATGGCCATGCTCGCCATGCTTCCAGGCATGCCAATCTTGCCGTTTCTGGCGCTCGCAGGCGGCGTGGGCTACGCCGCGTTCCGCGCCTCAAAGTCAAAAGCTATCAGAACGGCCGATGACGCTGCAAACGCCCTTAAGAAGTCAGCGCTGCCCGGACAAGGCGGCGCACCAGGCTTACCGGCCAATGCTGCAGGGTCACCTTTGGCGGAGGCTCCTATCAGTGACAGCCTCAAAATCGACGATCTCAAGCTCGAACTGGGCTATGGGCTCCTCAGCCTCGTCCGCGACGACGGCAATGGTTCGGATCGCCTGACCGAGCAAATCAAGGCTCTGCGTCGTCAGCTCGCGATGGAGCTTGGCTTCGTCATGCCGCCGGTTCGTATTCTCGACAACATGCAGCTTGAACCCAACGACTACAAAGTTCGGATCAAGGAAGTTGAAGCTGGTTCCGGTCAGATCTTTGCCAACCAGTTGATGGTGATGGATCCGTTCGGCAACAAGATCGACCTGCCAGGCCATTCCACTGTCGAGCCGACCTTTGGCCTTCCCGCCACTTGGATCGATCCAGCGCTGCGCGACGAAGCGGAGTTGCGCGGCCTCTCGATCATTGATCCTTCCACCGTGATCTCGACGCATTTGACCGAGATCCTCAAGGCTAACGTCTCGGATCTTCTCAGCTACGCCAACGTGCAGTCTCTGCTCTCCGGCCTTCCGAAAGATCAGCAAAAGCTCGTGGAAGACATTATCCCGAGCCAGATTACGGTTTCGGGGATCCAGCGCGTCCTGCAGGCCCTCCTTGCCGAACGCATCTCGATCCGCGATCTGTCGACCATTCTCGAAGGTATTGCAGAAATCTCGGGTGCCGGTCGCTCCGTGCAAACCATTACCGAGCATGTTCGCTCGCGCCTTTCGCGCCAGATCTGCGCTGCTAATTTAGGCCCGGATGGCAGCTTGCCGCTTTTGACCCTCTCGCCCCAGTGGGAACGCGACTTCGCTGAGGCCATGGTTGGTGATGCTGATAACCGTCACCTCGCTATGGCCCCATCCAAACTTCAGCAATTCATCTCCGGCGTGCAGGCCGCTTATGAAAAGGCAGCGCAGGCGGGCGAGATGCCAGTTCTGATCACATCGCCTTCAATTCGCCCGCACGTTCGCTCGATTGTAGAGCGCTTCCGCCCGCAGACATTTGTGATGAGCCAGAACGAAGTTCATCCACGCGTTCGCCTGAAAACAGTCGGCAGCGTCTAGCGCCATGCCCCTCTTGGTCGTTACAAGAGGGGCATGAGCACCACTATTCTTTCCGTTCCGGTTTTTTCCACCCTCTGTAACGCCGCTTTCGGCCTGCGCAGGGAAGTTTTCGTATGGGAACAAAAAGTCCCCGAAGAAGACGAAATGGATGACTATGATCTCACCGCAACCCATTTCGTCGCCATTCAAGAGGGCGAAGTTGTGGGCACACTGCGGCTGATCTTTCTTGATGAGCACGTCAAAATCGGCCGGGTGGCCGTGCGACAGAGCTTCCGGGGACGCGGGATAGCCAAGGCCATGCTTCGTACAGCCATGAGCGCCGCATCCGAACAAGGGCACGACCGGTTCTTCCTTGGCGCCCAATCCGACAAACTAGGTTTTTATGAAAGCTTGGGATTTGTTGCGTTTGGACCCGAGTTTGAGGATGGCGGCATGCCGCACCGGGCCATGCGCACCTATGACAAGGATACTGCGCAGCTGATCGATTAGCGGATCGTTAATCATTAACACGCCCTTGAGGTGCTGCTTTAGATAACTTCCGATAAGCTAAGGATGTCGATGCAATGTCGGCTCCTAAGAGCACAAACATTGCGCGCGTCATAATCATCCCCTGCGCTAGCGCAGGCGCGGAAGATTAAATGATATGAGCCCGTTAACGGGAGGCAGAGAAGGCCGGCGTTGGCATCCAACGACCGGCTTTTTCATTTTCGCTGAACCGACAAAGTAAATTTTAACGGAACGGCTGCCGCCGAAGACGCGTTGTTTCAAACATAATGGGCCGCACGGTGCGCCACAGCCAAGTTTTGCACCGCACGGCCCTGTTCATCGCAACGACGAACCATTGGAGCTTACAATGATCCGCACGCTTTTTGCTACTACCGCACTGACCGCTGTTTTGAGCATGGGTGCTATTGCCCAGGACGCCGTAGTGGTCGCCCCAGCAGAACCAACCGTTGGCCAGAAGGTCGACAATGCTCTTGATGCGGCCGGTAACGCCATGCAGAACGCCGGCGATGCAGTTAAGGACGCTGCACAGGACGCGGGCGCCGCTGTCGATAACGCCGTAGACAATGCAGGTGCCGCCGCGAACAATGCTGCTGCCAATGCCTCGGCTGCCGCAAACAATGCAGCAACCGACTTGGCGCATGCAACCCGCCAGCCAATCGATCTGGCGACCGGTTACGTCGTGCTCGACGGTGATGCCGTTGTCAGCAAGCTGATTGGCGCGCCAGTTTACTCAGACACCACCGACACTGCTGAAGAAATCGGTACGGTGAAGGATCTCGTGATCGGCCTTGATGGCTCGATCCAGGCCGTTGTTCTGGGCGTTGGCGGTTTCCTCGGCATCGGTGAAAAGAACGTTGCTGTCGATTTCACCGCCCTCGACCACGCGATCGCCTTTGACAACACCGAACGTTGGGTCATGCCAACAACCGCTGAAGCGCTGACCAGCGCCCCAGACTTCGTTTGGGAAACCGATGCTGTTGTTGCTCCAGCAACCGAAGTGACCCCAGCACCAGCGATGTAATTTGATCTCGAGAGATCAAAAGCAATAGGCCCGCTACGGCGGGCCTATTCGTATTCTTTAACCTG
This sequence comes from Devosia sp. MC532, assembly GCF_016461625.1. NCBI lineage: Bacteria > Pseudomonadati > Pseudomonadota > Alphaproteobacteria > Hyphomicrobiales > Devosiaceae > Devosia > Devosia sp. MC532. Next base: position 37,203 of record NZ_JAEMNZ010000007.1, read on the forward strand.
TATTTAGCGGCGATAGCGCAAGCGAGCGACTTCGTCGTATTCAGCCTGCTCGAGCTTGTTCTGCTCATCACGTTCACGCTGGTGCTCGCGCTGATCAAGCAGCTCGATCTTCTTGAGCTCCTCGAGCGCCTCAGCCAGCCCATCCTGCGCCGCTTCCAGTTTCACGCGCATATCGTTTGCCGAGGCGAGCAGATTGTCTCTACGACCCATCGCTGCCTTAGCAAAGGTTGAGTATGCGAAGTGAGCAATATCGGTAATACCGGTTTTGCTTTGTTCGATCTCGATCTGCTGATCGAGTTCGGTGGCCATGCGTTCGAAGTCGGCGATCATCATTTCGATCTGGGCGACTTGGCGACGCTTCTCATCCACCTGAAATTTCTTGAGTCTAATCAGACTCTCATTGCGCGACTTCACGACCTGTACTCCTTACACACCAAGTCAGTTCCGGAGCCCTGCCATACACGCATTGCTCCATCAGCCCCGTGCATCCGCTTCAGCGATAATCTCAGCCAGCCCGGCATAACCGTCCTGGATCGATGTCACCTCATCCCGTCGCTGGCTCAAAAAAGCCTCAAGCTTCGGGTTGATAGCGATTGCGCGGTCCACAAGCGGATCTGACCCTTTCCGGTAAGCCCCCAGCCGGATCAGCTCCTCCATGTCCGAGAAAATGGACATGAGTTCTCGCGCTCGTGTCAGGGTTGGTCGCACCTCTTCAGGCACGCACCCCGGCATTGTACGCGAGATGGACCGGAGCACATTGACGGCAGGGTAACGTCCCCGCTCGGCAATGCCGCGCTCCATCACAATGTGCCCATCGAGAATCCCGCGCACGGCATCCGCAATTGGCTCGTTGTGATCATCACCTTCCACCAAAACGGTAAATAGACCTGTAATAGAACCGGTCAAAGGCGTTCCTGGCCCCGCTCTTTCGAGCAAACGAGGCAGTTCTGTGAACACTGTGGGCGGATAACCCTTCGCGGTCGGCGGTTCACCAACAGCTAGCCCGATTTCACGCTGCGCCATAGCAAAGCGCGTCAGACTGTCCATCATGCACAAGACGCGTTTGCCCTGATCGCGGAAATACTCCGCCAGAGCCATAGACATATAGCATGCCTGACGCCGCATCAGCGCCGCTTCGTCAGACGTCGCCACTACAACGATAGCGCGCTTGAGCCCCTCTTCGCCGAGATACTCGCCGATAAACTCATGCACTTCGCGCCCACGCTCACCGATCAAACCGATGATGGAAACATCCACATCCGTATTGCGGGCCAACATCGACATGAGCACCGACTTGCCCACGCCCGAGCCAGCAAAAATACCCATGCGCTGCCCTTCACACATGGTGGTGAAGGTATTGAGGCATCGCACGCCAAGTTCGATAGGCTCACCAACACGGACACGGTCGTGAGCGGCCAGCGGTGACTGACGCAGCGGATAGGACATAGCCCCGCGCGGCAAAGGCCCCTTGCCGTCGATCGGCTCGCCATTCGCGTTCACAACGCGCCCTAGCCAGGCCTCACTCGGATTTACCGCGCCATCATGGCGCCGGAAAATCGCCTTGCAGCCTAGCCGCACCCCACCGAGCTCGCCAAATGGGAGGCAAAGCGCATGACCGTCCCGAAACCCGATGATTTCAGCGAACAGCACTGTGCCGTCGCTGTTGATGATCTCAACCCGACCACCGACGCGCAATTCACGCACAGGGCCGGCAACCTCGATGAGCAGGCCTTGCACGGATTTCACCCGCCCAAAAACCTCCACTTCCTCGACCGCGTCTATGGCTGAGATAAGGGCCTTCATATTTCCTATATGCGCTCCATATGGCCGTCGCGCGGTAAAGGTTACCGGGGAGAGCGAATCGGCATGCGTAATTCCTCACGAGGGTAACTGAACGTTAACTGAAAATCGCTATCAGCATTCATGATTGGGGATATGTGTCCCCTGCCCAGACTTGGGCGAAACCCTTACCCCCACCGCCAAATGCCTGAGTCGAGAGAGTCCATTGAAGGGCTTTCTTAACGTAATGCTTTAAGAATTTTTCGGGCAATTTTCCTAAGTTTTTCAACGATTTAAACTTAATTCACCCTAACGCGTTTTGCGTATTGCGGATCAGAATTAAACTTTGTTAACTAATTGCACTTAGGGTTCAGTCATATCCAGTAGGGTTGGAGCGGAAAGGGCAATCTGGCCTTGCCTACCGCAAGTTCCAGCAGGAACGACATGACAAGGGGATTATAATGCGGGTACTCCTTATTGAGGACGACAGCGCGACAGCGCAGAGCATCGAACTGATGCTGAAGTCCGAAAGTTTCAACGTCTACACCACCGACCTCGGTGAGGAAGGCGTGGATCTTGGTAAACTCTACGACTACGACATCATTCTTCTGGACCTGAACCTGCCCGACATGAGCGGGTATGAGGTTTTGCGCACGCTTCGCGTCGCTAAGGTCCAGACGCCAATTCTGATCCTTTCGGGTCTGGCTGGCATCGAAGACAAGGTCCGCGGTCTCGGCTTTGGCGCCGACGACTACATGACCAAGCCTTTCCACAAAGACGAACTCGTGGCCCGCATCCACGCCATTGTCCGTCGTTCCAAGGGCCATGCCCAGTCGGTCATCTCGACCGGTGACCTGCTTGTTAACCTCGACACCAAGACCGTCGAAGTTCAGGGTCAGCGCGTTCACCTGACCGGCAAGGAATACCAGATGCTGGAACTCCTTTCCCTGCGTAAGGGCACGACCCTGACCAAGGAAATGTTCCTCAACCATCTGTACGGCGGCATGGACGAGCCCGAGCTCAAGATCATCGACGTGTTCATCTGTAAGCTTCGCAAGAAGCTGTCGGTTGCCACCGGTGGCAAGAACTACATCGAAACCGTTTGGGGCCGTGGCTACGTGCTGCGCGAGCCCGATGAGGCAGACGTTTACAGCGAGAACGTCGCTTAAATCTGATCCCCCAGATCGTTCCAAAAACCTCGTGCTCAACAGCGCGAGGTTTTTCTTTATGGGCACCGCCATCGGAACTAGCGCGCGCCTGATGTCGTTCCGCTTTCAAAGACGCTGTTGAGAGCAGAACCATGACCGACCTATCGCGCCGCCTCCGCGAACCTCTCCCCCTTGTGCTACTGGTCTTAGCTGTCGCTGGCTGGATTGCTTTCGTAGCCATGTGGATCAACGCAGGCCTTTCGGACCGCCAACAGCAGGGGACACTTGCCCTGCTCACAAGCGAGCGTGATCAGCTATCCGCCACCTTGGCGGAGCGTGACCGCACCCATGGGCAAATTGCGCAAGCCAATGCCAAGCTTTTGGATGTTGAACAACAGTTGGGCTCGGTGAGCACCGCGTTCACGGCAGCTTCAACCGAACTCGAAGCCCGCCAGAATGAGTTGGCACAGGCGGTCACACACCTCGAGGACACCAAATCTGCAACGCAGGGCCTGATCGAACAGGCTGACGCCGCCAAACAATTGCTCAATGAAGCTGCGTCGCGGCAAGCCTCTATCCAGGCAGAGACGGAGTCTGCCTCACGCCAACTCAGCGAAGTGGACACGCGGTTGACGGAGGCGCGCCGACAGGAAGAGACGGCGACAACCAATGTTGCGCAAATGGCCCAGGAGGTCGCTACGAACTCAGCAACTCTTGCGGACCTTCAGTCAGAACTACAATCCTCGCGAACCGAGCTCCTTGAGGCTCAGGACCGCCTCGCGCAGGCAAAGCTCGCGACGGAAACGGCGAACACGGCTGCACAAGAGGCTCAGGCTAAGCTGGCAGATCTAACGCAGGCAAAGACCACTCTTGAAACACAGGTCGCGGCCTATTCCGAGCAGATCACAATGCTCCAACCGCAGGTCGAAGAGCTAACACGCAACCTTACACAACGCTCAACGGCGTTGCAGAGCGTCGAAACCAATATCGCTCAGGCCATAGCGCCGAGCCTAAATGGCACGACATACGAAACACAGAGCGGGCTCAAACTGACATTGCTCGATACCGGCAGCTTCACGCTCTCCGATAGTCTCAACCGCCAAGTTTCTGGACGCTTTGTTATGGCAGAGGGAGAATTGACCTTAAGCGAGGCCAGTGGACGGCTGGGCGCAGCTCAGTTCCCCATGACCTGCCCTTACTCAGAAACCGAAGATGGCTTCACACTCGGCCAAGCTGAGGGCTGCGTCTTGTCTGATCTTACTTTTACCAGAGCAGACCCGCTCTAAGCCGAGAGCAATTGCGGGTCGAATTTGATTTCGAGGAACTGCCGATCAAAGGGCTTCATCATGTAGTCATTGGCTCCCGCCTTTAGGGCGAGGGCAATGGCCCCAATGTCGTGTTCAACGGTGCAATAAATCACCCGAGGCTTTTCACCACCGACATACGTGCGCAACAGTTTGATGAATTCGAGGCCACTCATGATGGGCATGTGCCAGTCTACCAGCACGGCATCAGGCATGGTCTCGCGACATTTCTCGATTGCCTCCTGACCATCCTCGGCCTCGTCGACAATATAGTCGAGATCTTCCAGGATCCTGCGGGCAACCTTACGGACGACGCTAGAGTCATCAACGATTAGGCACGTGCGCATAAAAAAGCCCCGGAACGAATGTTGTTCCGGGGACTATGCAGTCTAACTGGTTGGCGAAAGGTTATTAAGCCTGCTCAGGCGCCGTATTTCCTGCAGTCTCAGCCGATTTCATCTTTGGCGTTGCAGTAAAATAGAACTGCTCATTTTCAAGACCGATCGTCAGTTCCATATCGGTCATGCGCGCGAGGAGGCCCGTATAGAATGGCTGAATGCCACGCGCATCAACATAACCCTCTTCAGGAATGCCCATAACCAGACCCGCGGCTCCCGCAGGGACCAATGTGCGCTGACGCTTTTCGGTGTCGCTCTTAGAATAAAACTCAAACTTTTCTTCGCCGGTCCCACCAGAAATCTTGGCGGTCACCTGACCACCGCGCGGCACCGAACCTGCTGCGATCAGCAGCATGTTCATGAAGAGCTTTGCCTTGTGCTTTGGCAGCAGGATCAGTGGCACATTCCACTCAAGATCGGCCTTTTCGACTTCGAACAGAATGCGCGCAACGCGTTCGCATTCGCGTGTGTCGATATCGGTGCCCGAAGTTGACGACGCGCCATAAGCCAAACGAGCGAACTCAAGCTTTGCTCGGCTCTGCGTGGCCGCGTTGGCGATCAAATCGCGCGCGCCTTCCGCCATTTCACCCTGCGAAGGGTCTGCAAGCACTTCTAGGCCATTACCAATTGCGCCAATGGGATTGATGAGATCGTGGCAAACGCGCGAGCAAAGCATAGCCGCCAGATCAGTTGCATTGAGCTCAATGATATCGGCCATGCGCCTATGCTCCAAAGCTTTATGAGGAATCAGTTCAGGGGAAGAATAAAGGTCGTTTGTCGAACGCACTACCGTATTGAAAGCGTTTTGGACAATGTGACCCAATGTTCAGCGCCTTTTAAGGCTGCTGCATCTGGGGCTAAGAGGAATGCTTCCCGATTAGCCGCCGAATAGAATAAGAACAACCGCCCTTTAAAAACGGTGTAGATTTTGGGATCGGCATCAGAAACGAAGCCTCGTGCCATGCTCATGCCACCATGCCCCCCATATTGCGGGGAGTAGACTTCGGGATGGCCCATAAACACCTGCATATTTGCCTCGTTGGCAAACTGCCAGGGCACCCCCATCCAAGTGTACTCATACTGAGGCTGACCTTTTAATGGTGCAGGATCAGTAAAATAGGAGACAGGATCCATGCCCTCAATGGCAACGCCAGTGAGGGGATCGGTGAGAATATAGGTGACGAGTGATTGCGCCTGTGCAGGCGCAAAAACGGCCGAAACCAGCCAGAAGAATGGCAGGAAGACGGCGATCATGGTTAAGTTTTGTTTAGAGGTTTGCTTCATCATGAGGACGATCGAGTGGCAGGCCGGCGCATCTCCAGTGTGGCGGCAAGACCTTAAAGTCTTCGTAAGACGCATGCCTCGAATAAGGGAGTTTTATGTATGTTCAAGCGCCTAACCCAGCTGGCAGCGTTTTTAGCCGCAGTGGCGCTGTCCCCCGCTCCCACTTATGCACAGGGTTCTCTCAGCGATACTTACTCTGGTCAGGAACTTGTCGAGAGCGGACAGCAATTCTTTGGCAGTGCCGCCCAGGGCCTCGCCTCGGTTGTTGAGAAGGCAGTGAGCCAGTTTGGCCTGCCAAATGGCTACGTTCTCGGCGAGGAAGCTGGCGGCGCACTGTTCCTCGGCGCTAAATATGGTGAGGGTGTCGTTCACACCCGCAATGCCGGTCAGTTCCAGATCTATTGGCAGGGTCCAAGCATCGGCTTCGACATTGGCGGCGATGGCTCCAAGGTCATGATGCTGGTCTATAACCTCAATGATGTTCAGGAAATTCTTGGACGTTATCCGGGCGTGGATGGCTCCGCCTATGTGTTTGGCGGCTTCGGCATGACTGTCACCAAGCGCGACAACGTTGTGATCGTTCCAATCCGCTCCGGTGTCGGTGCGCGCCTTGGAATTAACGTTGGCTATCTCAACTTCACAGCCCAACCCACCTGGAATCCCTTCTAGATAGGCCCCTCCCCTTTAATCAAGCCGAAGCGCGCTTTGGCTTGATCGTGACGGCGGCTCAAATTCTCGCTAAGATTGGGGAACGCCAAAGGCTATAACGCCTTGTAGAATTGCTGTGTCCGGGTGCACCTCGAGCTCTCAGCGCAGCCGGAGAGTTGGCTTTATGTTGGTCGAGAATATTATGTACTTCGTTTTAGGCCTGCTGATTGCAGGGTTGATGGCCTTGGTCATCATGCCCGCAGTCTGGCGCCGCGCAGTACGCCTGACCAAGCGCCGGATTGAAGCTGCCACGCCAATCTCCATGGCCGAGTTTCGGGCTGATAAAGATCATTTGCGCGCCGACTTCGCCCTACAAACGCGCCGCCTTGAACTCACAATCGAAAGTCTGCGCCAGCGTCTTTCTGAACAATTGGGCGACGTTGCTCAAGCGCGTGTTGACGCAGTTCAGATCAGGACGGAACGCGAGCAACACGCAGCCTTCAGCGCTGAAGGCGAAAAGCGGGAGTCCCTGCTGCGGGCGCGCGTCGCCGAGCTGGAAAAAGAAGTCGCAAGCCTCAATCTTGATCTAAGACGCTTTAGCCGTGGCGAAACTGAGCCCCGTGAGCAAGCCACGCCCATTGAGCTGAGCGAAGCCGAGGCCAGCCTAAATCGCGCAGAAATGCGCCTGAACGCGATTTTGACCAAGCCCTCAAAGGCCAACGAAGTCGAAACAGGGCAAAGTCTGCTGGCGGACGAATTGTCGAGCCTTGAGGCGTCCGACGCATTGCGCAAGCAGGTCTTGGCACTCGAAACCAGCATTAACGAAACTTGGGCGAGCGATGATTTCGATGAAGCGGTGCTTCGCCGCGAATTGATGGATGTTGCCAGCGGCATCAGCCGCTTGGTCTATGCCGCCGAAGAAAAACCAGCTGCTACCGTCATCGAAGAAAGCCTGTTTGATCGTATCAAACGCTTTGCCGACGATGGCGAAACCGAAGATCTCCTGCCCGCACCAGCTGTCACCCAGCGCGGAACAGTGACTGATCGATTGGCCGCACTGCGCGAGCTGCGCGGCAACTAAACCTTAGAGCTTTGCGATCTCGATCGTGCGCAGCAGTGTGCCAGTGCTCGAATCGTAAACATTGAGCAGCGTGCTTTCGCCTGCGCGATAGGTCACCTGAACTGTGCCGTCGATATTAAGTGAAGAGAGAACTTCGCTGCCGACAGGCACGCTGACAGTGGCGACGGTGGCAGGCGGCGGTGCGTCGCGCATCACGCGATAGACAATTGCAAAGCCAATCGCCATAAAGCCCAACAACATTATGCTGATCGACCATGCGAACGATCGGCGTGCTTTGCCAAACGCAGCCTTGGCTTCTGGCGACAATTCCATGTCGGCATTATCGGGCTGGTTCTGATCAGGATTACTCATGGCTGACGATACCGATTTCGAGGTTGAGGGCGAGCCCGTAGAAATTTCTATAGACGAAACACTTGCCGGTGGTCGCCTCGACGCTGTTCTGGCCAAGGAACATGATGTCCTTAGCCGTAGCCGCATCAAAGAACTCATTCTCGGCGGCGCTGTTTCTATCGACGGCAAGCCCGTAAGCCAACCCAATTATCGGCTAAAAGCCGGTGAAACTATTGTGCTTCAGGCCCCGCCTCCGGAAGATCCAGAGCCACAGGGCGAAAATATCCCGCTCGAAATCCTGTATGAGGACAATCACCTCATCGTCATTAACAAGCCAGTTGGCATGGTTGTGCACCCAGCGCCCGGCTCACCGAACGGCACGCTGGTCAACGCGCTGATCTACCATTGCGGGGACAGTCTCAAAGGTATTGGCGGCGTCAAGCGGCCCGGCATTGTCCACCGTCTGGACAAAGACACGTCCGGCGTCATGGTCGCCGCAAAAACCGAGAAGGCGCACAAGCACCTTTCCGCCCAGTTTGCGGACCACGGGCGCACCGGCCCCCTTCACCGGGCCTATATCGCCTTCGCTTGGGGCACCACCCAATCGGGCCTGGGCACTGTCGATGCTCCATTGGGCCGCGATCCGGGTAATCGACTGAAACAGGCTGTGTTGAAGAGTGGGCGCGAAGCGATCACCCATTACGCTGTGGAAGCGCGCTATGGCGGCGAAGGCTGGGATGTGACGCGCATCCAGTGTCAGCTTGAAACGGGCCGCACCCATCAGATCCGTGTGCACATGACCCACATCGGCCATCCCCTCGTGGCCGATCAGCTTTACGCGCCCGGCTACGCGACCAAAGTCAATCGTTTGCCCGAAGAGTTGGCAGATATCGTCCGCAATTTAGGTCGACAGGCGCTTCACGCGGCCGAGTTGGGCTTTGAACATCCCGCCACTGGCGAGGAAATGATGTTCGATGCCGAACTCCCTGATGATTTGGCTGAACTGGAAGAAGCGCTGCAAGTCTATGACAAGGCGCTAGCGCGATAGTCACCAGACTGTGTCGGAACAATATCCAAACACTAGGAGTTCTGCCTAGTCGGCAAAGTTCGGTTCGCATTGAGAGGATTGTGCGCGGCATCGCGTTCAGTCCTCTTAAATTTGCCAAACTGTGTCCTATATTGAGGCTACATCCACTTCTGTGCCGACATGGATGGGAGTGGTATTTCTGCCCGCGATAAGTGGGGGATGCTGAAAGGGGTGCGTATAAATGGCCCAGACCAATTTGCCTGTACTCTCGTCTGAGGGAGGCTTGAGCCGCTATCTTCAAGAAATTCGGAAGTTCCCAATGTTGGAACCCGATGAAGAATACATGCTCGCCAAACGCTATAAAGAACACACAGATCCTGCCGCGGCGCAAAAGCTGATCACCAGCCATTTGCGCCTCGTCGCCAAAATTGCCATGGGTTACCGCGGCTACGGCTTGCCAATTTCGGAAGTAATTTCAGAGGGCAATGTCGGTCTGATGCATGCGGTTAAGCGTTTTGAGCCCGAAAAAGGGTTCCGCTTGGCCACCTATGCCATGTGGTGGATCAGAGCTGCGATCCAAGAATATGTCTTGCGCTCTTGGAGCTTGGTCAAAATCGGCACGACCGCTGCTCAGAAACGCTTGTTCTTCAACCTTCGCAAGGTCAAGGGACAAATTGCGGCGCTCGAGGATGGCGCGCTCCATCCTGATCAGATCAAGCAAATCGCGACAACACTCAAGGTCACTGAAGCCGATGTGGTCCAGATGAACGCTCGCCTTTCCGGTGATGCGTCGCTGAACTCGCCCATGCGCGCTGACGAAGGTTCTTCAGAGTGGCAGGACTGGCTTGTCGACGACACGCCAGATCAGGAAACCACGCTTGGCGAGACCGAGGAATACACCGAACGCATGGGCTATTTGAACCAGGCGATGGAAGTCCTTAACGATCGCGAACGTGCCATCTTCCAGGCCCGCCGCCTCAAGGAAAGTCCCTCAACGCTTGAGGAATTGGCCCAGCAATATGACGTGAGCCGCGAGCGTATTCGCCAGATCGAAGTGCGTGCATTTGAAAAAGTGCAAGAAGCAGTTCAACAGGCTGCTCGAACTCAATAATAAGCAGTGCCCCTTGCTTTGGGGCACTGATCAACAAGGGTGCACGATCCGAAATACCGGCGAGTTGCGATTTTCATTAACGCTCTCGCTACAAAAAGACTGGACATCTCGTCCAGAACGGAACAGGCATCACCCTTGTAACACCCCACGCGGGGACTTACATTTGCCCAATACCCGGCGCTCTCCGCGTCGGCCTCTCCGGGACAGGATTAATGAACGGAAATTTCCGCAACTTTGCCATCTGGCTGGTCGTACTCTTCATGTTGATGGGCCTATTTCAGGTCTTTCAATCGACATCGCGGACCTCGAACGTCGGCGAAAAGAGCTACAGCCAGTTCGTCTCGGATGTTGATGCGGGCCGTGTCACCAATGTGACCATCACAAATAACGTCGTTTCCGGCGTTTTGAATGATGGCACGCGCTTTGAGACGATCATTCCTCAGGGCGCAGACCTCGTGACGCGCCTCGAAGAACGCAATGTCGGCATCACTGCTCGCTCCCCTGAATCGAGCCCATTCTGGTCCATCCTCCTGTCCAGCTGGCTGCCGTTCATCGTCATCATTGGCGTGTGGTTCTTCTTTATTCGCCAGATGCAGGGCGGCGGTCGTGGCGGCGCGATGGGCTTTGGTAAGTCGCGCGCCAAGCTCTTGACCGAAACCCAGGGCAAGATCACCTTCGAAGACGTCGCTGGCGTTGATGAAGCCAAGCAGGACCTCGAAGAAATCGTCGAATTCCTGCGCGATCCAGGCAAGTTCCAGCGTCTGGGCGGTCGTATACCGCGCGGCGTACTGCTTGTCGGCCCTCCAGGGACTGGTAAGACCCTGCTCGCCCGTTCGGTGGCAGGTGAAGCCAATGTGCCGTTCTTCACCATTTCCGGCTCTGACTTCGTTGAAATGTTCGTCGGCGTGGGCGCATCGCGCGTTCGCGACATGTTCGAACAGGCCAAGAAGAATGCGCCGTGCATTATCTTCATCGACGAAATCGACGCCGTCGGCCGCCAGCGTGGCGCTGGTCTTGGCGGCGGTAACGATGAACGCGAACAGACCCTCAACCAGCTCCTCGTCGAGATGGACGGCTTTGAAGCCAATGAAGGCATCATCCTGATCGCAGCGACCAACCGTCCGGACGTTCTCGATCCTGCACTTCTGCGCCCAGGCCGCTTTGACCGTCAGGTCGTTGTGCCGAACCCAGACGTTTCGGGCCGTGAAAAGGTCCTCAAGGTTCACGTCCGTAAGGTGCCACTGGCTCCTGACGTTGACCTCAAGGTGCTCGCACGCGGTACTCCGGGCTTCTCGGGTGCGGATCTGATGAACCTCGTCAACGAAGCTGCCCTGATGGCCGCTCGTAAGAACAAGCGCTTCGTCACCCATCAGGAATTCGAAGACGCCAAGGACAAGATCATGATGGGCGCAGAGCGTCGCACCATGGCCATGACCGACGACGAAAAGAAGCTGACCGCCTATCACGAAGCTGGCCACGCCATCATCGCTCTCAAGGTTGCTGGCATCGATCCGATCCATAAGGCGACCATCATCCCACGCGGTCGCGCGCTGGGCATGGTGATGACCCTTCCAGAAAACGACACCTATTCCTTCAGCCGAGAAAAGGCGCTTGCGCGTCTGACCATGCTGTTCGGTGGCCGTGAAGCGGAAATCATCAAGTTTGGTCCTGAAAAGGTCACATCGGGCGCGTCTGGCGATATTCAGATGGCAACAAGCCTAGCGCGTTCCATGGTTATGGAATGGGGCATGAGCGAACGCCTCGGTCGTGTGCGCTACAAGTCCAATGATCAGGAAGTCTTCCTCGGTCACTCGGTCACCCAGTCGACCAATATGTCGGATGAAACCGCCAAATTGATCGATCAGGAAGTACGCAAGCTTATCGAAGACGGCGAAGCGTCTGCTCGTGACATTCTCACGACCTACCACGACCAGTGGGAAGCGATTGCACAGGCCCTTCTCGAATTCGAAACCCTCACCGGCGACGAACTCCGAGCCCTGATGGATGGCAAGCAGCCCGTGCGCCCAGATGATGGCCCATCGGCTCCAAAGGCTTCCGGCGTTCCCGCCGCTGGCAAGGGTGCAAAAAAGCACAATGACGGCGGCGAAGAACCAGGCATGGAACCGCAGCCTGAAAGCTAACGCTTAATCTCTACGCCTTAAAAGGGTCACCTAAGGGTGGCCCTTTCTCTTTGTGGCCGTCTCGGCTATTCCACTCCAAGTGGTATTCTAAAAACAACACCAGTGAATCGGGAGCGAAACATGGCGCGCAAATATTTTGGTACCGACGGCATCCGCGGTTTAGCCAATGGCGACAAGCTCACTCCTGAACTCGCGCTCAAGGTCGGCATGGCGGCTGGCACCAAGTTCGTGCGCGGCGATCACCGCAATCGCGTCGTTATCGGCAAAGACACGCGCCGCTCCGGCTATATGATCGAACAGGCTTTGACGGCGGGCTTTACCGCTGTCGGCATGGACGTCTATTTGCTGGGCCCAATGCCCACACCTGCTGTTGCCATGTTGACCCGATCCCTGCGCGCCGACTTGGGCGTGATGATCTCGGCCTCGCACAACCCCTATGACGACAACGGCATCAAGCTTTTCCGCCCCGACGGCTACAAGCTCTCCGACGAGTTAGAAAAAGAAATCGAAGCGCTGATCGACAGCGACATGTCCCGTCACCTCGCCAAGGGCCGTGACATCGGTCGTGCGCATCGTGACGAAGAAGCGCGCACGCGCTACATCGAATACGCAAAGCGTACCCTGCCCCGCAGCATGGATCTGTCAGGTCTGCGGATCGTCGTCGACTGCGCCAATGGCGCTGCCTACAAGGTCGCCCCGGTCGCGCTGTGGGAGCTGGGTGCAGAAGTATTCACCATCGGGGCCGAACCCGATGGTTTTAATATCAATCACAAGGTGGGCTCGACCGCGCCAGACGCTGTTGCCGCCAAGGTCAAAGAAGTCCGCGCTGATATCGGCATCGCTCTCGATGGCGACGCCGATCGCGTGATCATCATTGACGAGAAGGGCCGCGTCGTCGATGGCGACCAGTTCATGGCCGTCATCGCTGAAAGCTGGGCAAAGCGCGATATGCTCGTCGGCGGCGGCATTGTAGCCACCATCATGTCGAACCTTGGCCTAGAACGCCACCTAGCCAAGCTCGGCCTCAAGCTCGAACGCACTCAAGTCGGCGATCGCTACGTTCTCGAAACCATGCGCTCCAAGGGCTACAACGTCGGTGGCGAACAGTCCGGGCATATCATCTTGTCCGATTTCACCACGACGGGCGATGGCCTCGTTGCCGCGCTCCAGCTGTTGGCGGTCCTCAAGGAAGAAGGTGGCAGCATTTCCTCGATCTGCGCACGCTTTGAAAAAGTCCCACAGCTCTTACGCAGCGTCAAATTCAAGTCCGGCAAGCCGCTCGAAAACAAGCAGGTTATGCAGGCCATTGCAGATGGTCAGGCGACGTTGGGTGAAGGTGGCCGAGTGATCGTCCGCGCCTCCGGCACAGAGCCGGTCATTCGCGTTATGGGCGAAGCCGATGACGCCTCACTGGTTGAAACCGTCGTCAGCCAAATTGAGACAGCAATCAAACAAGTCGCCTAAAGCATTTAAGGGCGACTCAGAAAGTATTTGTATTTTTATTGAGCCCCAGCACTTTATAATTTTGCATAGTTAAGCGGTTAGGTTAAGAGCGCTTTAATGAGTTCTGCGCATATTGCAGGAGACAACTGGTCTCGTGGCAACCGAGGAACTTATGATGCGTACCCTAACCGCTGCGCTGCTATCAGCAGCTGCCTTTGGCATGGCGGCACCAGCCAATGCCGCCGATATTTTTATTCCGCCCCCAAGCGCGGGCATCGACATCCCGGATGTTGACTACGGCTATGCTGGCTCGATGTATTTGCGCGGCAGCTTAGCCGGCAATTTCCTTTGGGCGCGCAATGCCGATCACTACACCCTGCCTAACAGTCGCTATGAAACGAACAAAACCGGGTTTGGTTTCTCGGCAGGCGCCGGTGTGGGTTACGAAACCGGCACAGGCCTGCGCATGGACGTCACGGCCGATTACCTGCATAACGACGGCTTGGGCATCACTGTCCCAGCGGGTCATGCAACCCTTGCCGCGGGCGACCACCAGCTGAAGCTGCGTTCGACGCTTCTGCTTGCCAACGCCTATTACGACTTTGGCTTCGGCGATGGCTTTGGCGCGGCTGGCGGCACGTTCGGTTATGTTGGTGCCGGTGCCGGTGTGGCGATCAACCGCCTGATCACCGAAGGTCCAGGTCTCCCCGACGCCTGGGGTGGCAACACCAGCTTTGCCGCAGCAGGCATGGTCGGCCTTGGCTATGACTTCGGCCAGGTGGTCGCAGACGTTGGTTACCGCGCGGTCTACATCAACCGCATTGAAAACACAGCGACGACCAATCCCTATCGCATAGACGACAGCTGGACCCATGAGGTTCGCGGAACTGTTCGTTATCGTTTCAACTAAAAAATAATCCAATCGCGGCTGCCACACCGCATCGGAAATAAAAAAGACCGGCGCCTCGCAGCGCCGGTCCTTTCATATGAGCAGCTGGAACGCTTAGGCGCCTGTTACGCGCCAGATCACGTCACCAACGTCATCCGCCATCAGCACCGCGCCATCAGCAGCCAATGCCACGCCCACCGGACGGCCATACGAGTACTTCTCATCAGCCGACAGGAAATCGGTGAGAATATCGCGCGGCATGCCGACAGGCTTACCGTTTTCAAAAGCAACAAAAGTCAGCTTATAGCCAGACAACTTGGATCGGTTCCACGAACCATGCTGGCCGATAGCCATACCCTGCGTATACCCAGGCAAGGTGCCTTCCGGCAACCAGCACAGCCCCAGCGACGCCGTATGCCCACCGAGGGCATAATCAGGCTGCAGTGCACGCGCCACGAGATCTGCATTCTGCGGCACGCGCTCATCGACCACGCGATCCCAATAGCAATAGGGCCAGCCGTAAAAGCCGCCATCAACCACCGAGGTCAGATAGTCCGGTGGCGTTTCATCGCCCAGACCGTCACGTTCGTTGACCACAGTCCAAAGCTGATTGGTCTGCGGCTCCCAAGCCATGCCAACTGGATTGCGCAGACCGGCACCAAAAATACGCGACTGACCTGTGACAAGATCCAGCTCGTGGATCGCCGCGCGGTCTTCTTCAACTTCCATGCCGGCGTCGGCAATATTGCTGAGCGAACCAACAGCGACATAGAGCTTCTTGCCATCAGCGCTAGCGATGAGGTTACGGGTCCAGTGACCGCCCGCCTTCATCGTCATCAAAACCTTGCCAGCACCAGTTATCTTGGTCTGTCCAAGCTCATAGGGGAAGGCCAAAACCTTGTCGCTGGCACCAACGTACAGCGTGCCATCAAGATAAACCAACCCATAAGGCTGGCGGACATTGTCAACGAGCACATGGCGCTCTTCGGCCACGCCGTCGCCATCAGCATCACGCAACAGCGTCACGCGGTTGGCGCTTGAACCAGAGGCCTTAGCGCGCTCCATGGTCACATGCATTGCCCAGTCAAAGATGTTGGACGGCTTACCAGCCTCACCCATGGATTCTGCGACCAGAACGTCGCCATTGGGCAGCACCAGCATGTTGCGCGGGTGATCAAGACCAGTCGCAAACGCATTGACCTTCAGCCCAGCAGCTGCAGTCGGCTTATGGTCCCCAATCCAGCCTTTGCCCGTCGGCATTTTGAGCGTCGGCACAGTGCCCTGCGCCTTTGCGGTTGGGATAGCGGGATTGAGGCCGAACGAACGTGTGGTCAGATTGTCGTTACGGTGACGCAGCGAAATCGCGGTTGCGCCGATAACGGCAACGACTTGGGCAAAGGCTTGCTTGATCATGGAGCACCTCTATTGGGGCAGTGACCATTCTTTTGTCACCCACCCGCCGGGCAGGCAAGCGCTAGCACGCCAAGAGGTGTGGTTTTGTCGATTAACTGTCATCCAAGCTCCCGCCCAGCGCACGGAACCAGCGACCAGCATTCCACATTGACCCAAACACGACACAGCTGACTGGTGGGGCACTTAATGGACGCTGCGGAAACAACATCAGGGGCAGCTCTGGGCCGTCATGCCAACGCGCCTTGGCACATTCCATTGTCGGGCTGGAAAGAGATTATTTTCCGTGTCGTCAGCGACTTTCTCGACAACCGCATCTTGCTCACCGCAGCAGGCGTAACCTTTTTCGTGCTGCTTTCGCTCGTACCTACACTCTCGGCCGTGGTCACGCTTTATGGCCTGTTTAACGACAGCAACAGCGTTCTCAATCACATCCAATTGCTGTCGGGCTTCATGCCCCCAAGCGCGCTGGACCTGTTGAACGATCAACTCACGCGCCTCATTTCCGCATCAAATGACAGCCTGGGTTGGACGTTTTTGCTCTCGCTCGTCATCGCCCTGTGGAGCGCCAGCGCGGGGGTAAAAGCCCTCTTTGAAGCGATGAACGTAGCCTACAAAGAGAAAGAACGGCGCTCCTTCATAGCGGTCAACGCGCTGGGGCTGTTTTTCACCTTCGCTGGCGCAATCGTCACCGTCGTCGTGCTCACCGTTGTTCTCGTCATGCCTGCGGTGCTGCAATTTTTTCCAGCATTCGGTCTCGATTGGGCCGTACGGCTCGGCAGTTATACTGTCATGCTCGCCACACTCGCCTTTATGGTTTCGGCCTTCTATCGCTGGGGCCCAAGTCGCCGTCAGGCGAAGTGGCGCTGGATCATGCCGGGCGTGCTCATATCGCTCGTCCTCTTGGCCGCGACCTCGGTCGGGTTTTCTTGGTATGTTACCAATTTCCCGCAGCACAACGCAGCTTCCGGCTCACTGGGCGCCGTCATCGGCCTCATGACGTGGATTTGGCTCTCGAGCACCATCGTCATTGTCGGCGCAGTCTTGAACGCATCCATTGAGTTACAAACCGGCCGAGACTCGACCCTAGGCCCCGCGCGCCCTCTGGGTTCACGTGGGGCTTATGTTGCCGACACCATTGCGGGCGCACCAACACCCAACATCGTGCAATTGGACGGTAGTCCAAGCGCTTAAGCCAGAACTGCTCAGTCCAGCCACATTCGCTAGGAAATCGACGCGCCTCTAAAATTCTGTTTGACGACTCTGCCATGCAAGGCGTATTGGCGGCCTCAGGACATCTCGCCCTAACGCGAGACCATAGGCCTGGGAGGGCCGCTAGAAGATGGCTAATTCGCCCCTGACTGCACCGGCAGTAAAACCGGCAAACCCAAATTTTTCGTCGGGCCCGTGCTCGAAGCGTCCAGGTTGGACCATCGCTGCCCTTGAAGGCGCGCTGACCGGTCGTTCGCACCGCGCAAAGATCGCTAAGGCTCGCATCCAGCAATCCATCGACCTGACCCGTGAACTGCTTCAGGTTCCGGCTGACTACCGTATCGGTATTGTTCCTGCGTCCGACACAGGCGCGGTCGAAATGTTCCTCTGGAGCGCTCTGGGCGCTCGCGGCGTTGACATGCTCGCTTGGGAATCCTTCGGCGCTGGTTGGGTCACCGACGTGACCAAGCAGCTCAAGCTTGAAGACGTCCGCACGCTGGAAGCTCCATATGGTGAACTGCCAGACCTCACCCAGGTCGACTTCACCCGTGACGTCGTCTTCACCTGGAACGGCACCACTTCGGGCGTTCGCGTACCAAACGCAGACTGGATCCCAGCGGACCGCGAAGGCCTAACCATTTGCGACGCCACCTCGGCCGCGTTTGCCCAGAACCTCGATTTCGCCAAGCTCGACGTTGTCACCTTCTCTTGGCAGAAGGCCCTCGGCGGTGAAGCTGCCCACGGCATTCTGATCCTGTCGCCACGCGCTGTCGAACGCCTCGAATCCTACAAGCCAAATCGTCCTCTGCCGAAGATTTTCCGCATGACCAAGGGCGGCAAGCTGATCGAAGGTATCTTCAAGGCCGAAACCATCAACACCGTCTCCATGCTCTGCATCGAAGACGCGATTGACGCGATGCAGTGGGGTCTTGAAATCGGTGGTCTTCCGGCCATGCAGGCCCGCGCCAATGCGAACTACAAGGTTCTGGCCGATTGGGTTGCCAAGACCGACTGGGTCGACTTCCTCGCCAAGAACGAAGACCAGCGCTCGAACACATCCGTGTGCCTCTCGATCGTTGATCCAGAAATCGCAGCGCTCGACGCCGACGCTCAGGCAGCCTTTGCCAAGGCCATCGTTGCCCGTCTCGATAAGCTCAAGGTCGCTTACGACTTCGGTTCCTATAAGGACGCTCCGGCTGGCCTGCGCATCTGGGCAGGTTCGACCATTGAAGCTTCCGATCTTGAAGCTCTGACCCCATGGCTCGATTGGGCCTTCGCTGAAGAAAAGGCCGCCCTCAAGGCCGCCGCTTAAGCTCTCGCTTCCCCCTCCCTTCCTCCCCCGCCCGCGGGGGAGGGGCTGATCGAGTTGGCACCGACACATTTCCCAAACTCGGAGCCATCCCTCCCCCGCTCGCGGGGGAGGGTAGGTGGGGGTGGTTCACCGCAAGCACACCAAATTCAGGGACGTTCCCCAAATGCCAAAAGTTCTCGTTTCCGATAAGCTGAGCCCAACCGCCGTCCAGATCTTTAAGGACAATGGTGTTGAAGTTGACTACCTGCCGGACCTCGGCAAGGACAAGGAAAAGCTCCTTGAAGTCATCGGCAACTACGATGGCCTTGCCATCCGTTCGGCCACCAAGGTCACCGAAAAGATCATCGCTGCAGCAACCAATTTGAAGGTTGTTGGCCGCGCCGGTATCGGTGTCGACAACGTCGACATTCCGGCTGCGACCAAGAAGGGCATCATTGTGATGAACACCCCCTTCGGCAACTCGATCACCACGGCAGAACACGCCATTGCTATGATGATGGCTCTGGCCCGCCAGCTTCCAGAAGCGGACGCATCGACCCGCGCGTCGAAGTGGGAAAAGAACCGCTTCATGGGTGTTGAAGTCACCAACAAGACCCTCGGCCTCATCGGCGCTGGCAACATCGGCTCGATCGTTGCCGACCGCGCACAGGGTCTCAAGATGAAGGTCGTCGCTTTCGACCCCTTCCTGACCCCAGAACGCGCACAGACCATGGGTGTTGAAAAGGTTGAGCTTGAAGACCTCCTCGCTCGTGCCGATTTCATCACCCTGCACACTCCGCTAATCGACGCGACCCGCAATATTCTCAATGCGGAAACCATCGCCAAGACCAAGAAGGGTGTTCGCATCATCAACTGTGCGCGCGGCGGTCTCATCGACGAAGCAGCCCTTTACGACGCTCTCAAGTCCGGCCACGTTGCTGGCGCCGCTCTCGACGTGTTCCTCGAAGAACCAGCCGAGAACAACCCGCTGTTCGAACTGCCAAACGTCATCTGCACGCCACACCTTGGCGCGTCGACCACCGAAGCTCAGGAAAACGTCGCCCTTCAGGTTGCTGAACAGATTTCGGCTTACCTGATGACCGGCGAAATCACCAATGCGCTGAACTTCCCATCGATCTCGGCAGAAGAAGCACCGCGCCTGACCCCATGGGTCAAGCTTGCTGAAACTCTGGGCGGCTTTGCTGGTCAGCTGACCGAAACCGCCATCAAGGGCATCCGTATTGAGTTCGAAGGCTCGGTCGCTCAGCTCAACACCAAGCCAATGATCGCCGCCGCCATCAACGGCGTTCTCAAGCCATCGCTTGGCGACATCAACATGGTGTCGGCTCCGCAAATTGCTAAGGATCGCGCGATCGTGGTGGAAACCACCAACCGCGACCAGCAGGGTTCTTATGAAGGCTACATCCGCCTGACAGTGATCACCGCCGAGCAGGAACGCGCCATCGCCGGCACCATCTTCGCCAACGGCAAGCCACGCGTCATTCAGGTCAAGAACATCAACATGGAAGCCGAGCTTTCCGACTCGATGCTCTATGTCACCAACGAAGACAAGCCAGGCCACATCGGTCGTCTGGGCACACTCCTCGGCACGCTGGGTATCAACATCGCCAACTTCAATCTCGGCCGTGCCGACATTGGCGGCGACGCGATTGCTCTGGTCTCCATCGACGGCACACTGACCGAAGAACAGCTCGCTCAGATCGCCGCTTTGGAAGGCGTCAAGCAGGCCAAGGCCCTTCGCTTCTAATCAAGCCACATTCAACGACAACGAAACGGCGCTCTTCGGAGCGCCGTTTTTGTTTAGGCTCTGGTTTTGCGCGCAGCGACTTCAGCCAGGATAATCCCGCCGACAATAATGAGCGCAGCAATGACATGGTAAAGCTGTAGCGCCTCACCCAAGAGGAGCAGCGAGCCCAAAGCCCCAAAAACTGGAATGAGATTGTGGCTTGGCGCCGCGCGGTTTGCCCCTACCAGTTCCACCCCACGGGCGTAGGCCACCTGCGAGAACATCGATGGGAAAATCGCCACATAAGCGATCACCAGCCACACGGCGCCAGACATGTCGGCAAGCTTGGCGACCTGCCCGAGACCGCCCCCGAAAAGCGCCAACATCACCACGCCAGTGATCGCCGCTCCCGTAAACGTCACAGCCATAAAGCTCATGATGTCCATTTTCGGCCGATATTTTAGCGCGAGGGTGTAGGCGGTGTAGGCGAGGCAAGCGAGGATCACAAAGCCGTCACCGGGGTTCACGTTCAACGTCAGCAAACGACTAATGTCGCCATGTGTGGCGGTATAGACGACGCCGAGAATGGCGAGAACCACACCCAATACCTGTAGGGGCCGGACACGCACCCGGAACACGAAGAAATTTGCCGCCAGAATGAGCATTGGCAGTGCTGCCTGCACAATCGCGGCATTCACCCCTGTCGTGGTTTGAAGACCCAAATACAGCAGCACGTTAAAGAGCGCGTAGCCCACAGCGCCAAAGGCCATGAGCACAGGCCAATACTTCCGGACAACCGACCAATCTCGTTTCAACGCCGTCCATGCAAACGGCAGAATGAACAAGGTCGCCAAAACACACCGACTCGCCAGCAGCAAAAATGGGTCTATTTCATCGGCTACCAATTTGGCTGCGACGACGTTTCCGCCCCAAAAAAGAGGAGCCAATACAAGCAGAAGATAGGGCTGATTGAGAATCTGGGACGATAAGGCGCTGTTTTGGTGTTCTTGCGGCTTTGTCATTGACGCCATGTGATGTAAGGACATTCCGACTTAGAGTTATCCGTCGGTATATGAACTGACAATATCGCGCGGATGGGTAAGTCCTGATCTGGTAGCTCGACACAGCAGCGTCGGGTTTTTGACGTGTCCGACACCCGGACGCGCATTCTAGAGGAAGACTGATTATGGCGAATGTGGTTGTCGTCGGCTCTCAGTGGGGCGACGAGGGCAAGGGCAAGATTGTGGACTGGCTAGCGGACCGCGCCGACGTTGTCGTGCGCTTCCACGGTGGTCACAACGCCGGCCACACGCTGGTCATCGACGGCGTCAGCTATAAGCTGGCTCTGCTGCCGTCTGGCCTCGTGCAGGGCAAGCTTTCGGTTATCGGCAACGGCGTCGTCGTCGACCCTCACCACTTTGTTCAGGAAATGAGCAAGCTGCGTGCCCAGGGCGTTAAAATCACCCCCGAAATCCTGCGTATCGCGGACAATGCTCCGCTGATCCTTTCGGTCCATCGTGAACTCGACGGCATCCGTGAAGACGCCAATTCCGGTCTCAAGATCGGCACGACCCGCCGTGGTATCGGCCCTGCTTATGAAGACAAGGTCGGCCGCCGCGCGATCCGCCTCATCGATCTGAGCGAGCCAGAAACTCTCATGCCAAAGATCGAGCGTCTGCTCGGTCACCACAACGTTCTGCGTCGCGGTCTCGGCCTCACCGAAATCAGCGCTGACGCAATCTACGAAGAATTGACCTCGGTCGCCGCAGAGATCCTGCCGTTCATGGATCGCGTCTGGGAAATCCTCGACACGAAGCGTCGCGCTGGCGCACGCATACTGTTCGAAGGGGCACAGGGCGCTCTGCTCGACAATGACCACGGCACCTATCCGTTCGTGACCTCGTCGAACACTGTTGCTGGTCAGGCTGCTGCCGGTTCGGGCCTTGGCCCAACCGCTATCGACTACGTGCTCGGCATTACCAAGGCCTACACCACTCGCGTGGGTGAAGGTCCATTCCCCTGCGAGCTCAACGACGACGTCGGCCATCACTTGGCCACCGTTGGTCGCGAAGTCGGCGTGAACACCGGCCGTCCACGTCGTTGCGGTTGGTTCGATGCGGTTCTCGTACGCCAGACCGTCAAGACCTCCGGCATCACCGGTATTGCCCTGACCAAGCTCGACGTTCTTGATGGCCTCAAGGAAATCAAGGTTTGCGTCGGCTACGAACTCGACGGCGAACGCATTGATTACTTGCCTGCCTCAATGGGAGCACAAGCGCGCGTTAAGCCGATCTACGAGACCCTCGAAGGTTGGACTGACACGACTGCAGGTGCTCGCAGCTGGGCAGAATTGCCAGCGCAGGCCGTCAAGTATGTTCGCTACATCGAAGAGCTCATTGGTGCACCGGTCGCTTTGTTGTCGACCAGCCCCGAACGTGCCGATACGATCCTTGTAGTAGACCCATTCCAAGACTAAGTTTTTTTGCTACAAGTCTTCGCAGCAATAGTGAGTACCAAGTAACCTATGGCGGATTACAAGGAGCTGCTCCGTCGAGCTATCTCGGCGCTTCCGGAGAACAATGGGGCTGCGCGACGCGCAGTCTATGAGAAGGCACGTTCAGCGCTCGTAGCTCAGCTACGGGCCATCGAGCCCCCATTGCCAGCAAGGGAAATCACCCAGCACCGACTGCAGTTGGAAGACTGCATTCGGCAGGTGGAACAGGAAGCGAGCGAGGCTGTCATCAGCCTTGGTCGCGATACCGTATTCTCTCGCCCGGCCCCCCCGACGCCACGTCCAACTCCTGCCCCCGCCCCCGTGGCGCCGGCTCCCGAGCCGACGCCGCCAAAAACCGAATCAACGCCTCCACCAGCGCCCGAAAAGCTGCCGGAGCCTGAGCCGCAACCCGAGCCACAATTCGTACCGCGCCAGGTTGAAGCCTCTTCTCCAGCGGTGCCGGAAGAACCTCCGTCTGCGCCTGCGCCGACTGTAGTGAGCGAACCTAATCCGCTTGCACCTGCCCCGGCACCCGTTGCCTCCATCGAAGAAATCATCGCTGAAGCGGCCAGCACCACGGGTGTTGCAGTCGTCCAAGATGCGCAGACCGATAAGGCCGACGCTCCAGTGGCGGCGCCAGCCTTCATTGCGCCGATTGAGCGTCCGCAGCCCAAGCCGTTCTTCTTTGCTCCCCGCAAATCTGCTGAGGACACCGCTCCGCCGGTTATGACCAGCACGGCGCTCGGCAATCAGCCTGAGACCGCTCCGGTCATCATCGAGCCGCCGCTCCCTGTTGAGCCTGCTCTGTCGAGCGTGAGCGAAGTCGAGCTTGAGGGCGACACTAAAGAAGCTGAAGGCGCTATCGAACGCGCCATCGAGACTTTGGATCGTGAAGCCCGTGGTGAGACCACCGAGCCGCTGCCGGATCGAGATGCGTCGCTCAAGGCCGCCATTGGCCACACAGAAGACGACCCTAATTTTGTACCAATCCGTACTGAAACGCACTCCGGCACTGGCCTGACAATTTTCCTGATTGTCTTTGCCATGTTGCTTGTTGGCGCTGGCGGGGCTGGTTTCTGGGCGTGGCGCGAAGGCTACGTCAATCTCGACCAGATGTTCGGCCGCACCGAAGTTGCTGCGGTTCAAACCCCAACGCCCGAACCAACTCCGGGGCCAAGCCTCGATACCACCGTGTCGGACCCAGTGGTCAGCGAAGACGAAGCCAATACCGGTCCTGGGAACACCGCGACAACGGCTCCCTCTGAGCCAACGAGTAGTCTCGAAGGCACCGCCGAAGATCGTCTGGCCGCCACTCCATCTGCGCCCACAGCGCTTCCTTCTCTCAACGGCGAAGGAAAAATCGAGGAGCGCCTGACCGGTCTCGACACCCAAATTTCGGGCACGAGCGACCCTTCAGCAACGGTTGATCCTTCGGTACTCGCGGGCAATCAGTCTCTCTTGCTTGAAGCTTCCGCCACTGGTCAATCCGGTGCAGTTCCCTATTCGGGATCGGTGGAATGGACCGAGAGCGTTGATGAACTTGGCATGCCTACTCTGGTCGGCACGGCCAGCATCCCGGCCCGAAACCTTGGTGTGAACCTGATCATCCGCCGCAACACAGACCCTGTGCTGCCAGCGAGTCACTTGATGGAAATCACCTTCAACGTCCCAGACACTTTTGCAGGTGGCAATATAGCGACCCTTGCAGCTGTCCTGCTCAAGGATAGTGAGCTCGTTCCGGGCACCGCTCTGGTCGGCGCTGGCGCACGCGTATTGGGGAACACATTCCTCTTTGCCCTCAGCGCCTCACCAGCTGACGTTGAGTCCAATATCGATCTCCTCCAGAACCGTCGTTGGCTCGACCTTGCCATGGTCTATGGCTCAGGGCGCAATGCCATCCTGACACTGGAAAAAGACGACGAAGCGCAAGCGGTCTTTGATCGCGTCATGGCAGAATGGGCTGAATAAAATTGGAGCGCTAAATGCGCTCCAATTTCTTTTCAACGATCTGATAGTGGCGGCTTGCGAGCGCAGCGATATCATCGCTGTGATGGCTCACCAAAACAGTGTGCCAGCCGTGTTTCTTGGTCAAGGAAGCAACAAGGTCCCGGACGGACGCGCGCGTTGTATCGTCGAGCGCCGAAAACGGCTCATCGAGCAGAAGCACCGGCCGAGCGCGCAGAAGAGTCCGCGCGAGAGCAACGCGCTGCTTTTGCCCGCCTGACAGCGTCGATGTAATTTGCTCATCCATCCCACCAAGGCCAACCTCAGCCAAAGCCTGCGCCACCAGCTGAGTGCGCTCTGCCTTGTCGCGGCCTTTAGGAATGCCCAGAACAGCATTCTCCGCCGCGCTCAGGTGGTCAAAGAGATTATCCGCCTGCAACAGCAGGGATATTGGGCGCGTCTCGGGCGGCAGATGCAAAAGCGGTTCACCATAGACCGTGAGCGAGCCGTATACCGGGGTCAGAAATCCTGACAAGAGATCAAGCAGCGTCGATTTCCCCGACCCGCTTGCCCCCGAAACGGCCGTCACCTCCCCCGCTTCGGCCTCGAGCGAGAAGCGATAGGGCTCGGTCTGACCGGGATAGCTAAAAACCAGATCAGTGGCGATGAGCATGAGCGATTCTTTCCAAGGCGCGCGGAAGCACGATAAAGGCTAGGATTGTCCCAATGAGCAAGAGCGCAGCGATAGCTGCGGCATCATTGGACCGGTAAGCCCCAAGGGCACGGAACATCATTAGGGGCAGAGTTTCAAAGTCCTGCGTGCCAAACAGGGCGATAACGCCGAGGTCGCCCAGCGAAAAGCAGAAGGCGAGCGCGAGCATTAAGCCGATATCCCGACCTAAAAGGGGGTATTCGACCGCAGCAAACTGCCTCCACCCGCCCATTCCGAGCGACCGGATCAGCTTCCCACGATTGCGGACAATGCCGTCGAGTGGCGGCCCTAGTGTCGCCATGGCAAACGGCAGCGCCAAAAGACTGTTGGCGACGACGACAACGATGGGCGCCGCAAAATTGATACCCATCCCCAGCGTCCGCACGATCAAGAAGAACCCCAGCGATAGAACCACCGCAGGCACAGCCAGATAAGCATAGGCTGGTGCGCCCAAGATTGTCCGCCAAATCGGATTGGCGACGGCTGCACGCCCCAAAGCAATGATCAGAGCGAACACCAAGGTGAGCACGGCCGAGGCCGCACCAATAATGAGGCTGGTCGCACTCGCCTGCCAAAACTTTGGCTGTTCCAAAACGCGCGGCAATCCAGTCGCCAAACCGTCCCAAAGCACCGACACCAGCGGCAATGCAAAGCCGATGGCAGCGGTCAACAGTATGGCCCACTGCACCACCCTAACGCAGATACTATCCTGCCAGCGGGGCTGCACGGATAGTCCCAGTGCTGCCGGGACTGGGGCAAATGCCGACGCGAGGAGGATGATCACCGCGCAAACACCAATCTGCGTCATCGCCAGCCATACCGCCCCAACCAGATCAAAATTCAGTCGCACCGCAGAATAGATCGCGACTTCCAACGTCTGATTGGCCGGTCCACCGCCGAGCAACAACACAATCGGAAAGCTGGTAAAGGCGAGCAAGAAAATGATCGCCCCCAAGCCCGGCAAACTCCCCTTGAGCGCTGGCCAGTCGATCAAACGAAACCGCGTCCAGGCCGAAAGACCCAAGGACTGCCCGACTTTAAGCCGTGTAGCAGGCACAGCATCGAGCCGCGCGAGCAGAATACGAGCGGCAAACGCGCCATCAAGAATGACATGGGCGAGCAAAATCCCCGAAAGCCCGTAGGCAGGACTATCAATCGTAAAACCGAAAAGGGATTGAAGCGTCTGGTTGATCCAGCCGTTCCGTCCCCAAATCGAGAGAATACCAAAGGCCACCACCATGCCGGGCGTCACAATGGCCGAGGCAAAAAGCGCCACAACGAGATTCCGCCCGACAAAGCGCAGGCGATTGAGCGACCAGGCCACAGCCACGCCGACCGTTAGCGACAGCACCGTTGTCAGACCGGCCTGCACGCTGGTCATCCGCACCAAATGCCAGATGTCGACACGGCTGGTGCCACCAGCATCATCGGCAGCAGCAGCAATGGCGAGCAGAACGGAAACGATCAGTCCCGCCACTGCCAACGCCAAGAGCGCTGCCCCCGCGATGCGATAAGGGCGAAAGGGAAGAGAATTCACCACCTAATCCTTAGCCAAAGCCCACGCAGGCGCTGCGCCCGCGCGGGTCCAAAGCACAATCGCTATTGCAATGCCCCGAGCATCTCATCGATCCACGCGGGCGAATTGGCGATCACCTCGGCTTCCGGCAGCGTCAGCGTCTTGGTTGGCTGCGGCAGGTCCTTAAAGGAGGCATCGAGCGCGTCACCCAAATCCACCACCGGGAACATCCAATTGGTCGTTGGAATGACAGCCTGCCCCTCAGGCGAGGTCAGATACGCAAGGAACGACTTTGCCAAGTCCTGATGTGGCGACGATTTCAAAACGCCCGCCACTTCGATCTGTGGGAAGTGGCCTTCGTCAAACAAAGCCGCCTTGATGGTGTGATCACCTTCGTCAAAAATATGGTAGGCGGGCGACGTGGTGTAGGAGAGCACCATGTCTGCTTCCCCATCGAGGAACAGCGCATAGGCTTCCGACCAGTCCCGCGTGATGGTCAAAATCTTGGGCTTCAGCCCCTGCCAAATCTCAGCCGCGCGATCCCCATAAGCCGCCTTGACCCAGAGCATAACGCCCATGCCCGGCGTCGACGACCGTGGATCCTGAATGACAATCTTGGTGTCATCGGGCAGTGCGATCATCTCCTCAAACGAGGCGGGAGGCGTTGTGGTTTTGTCGGTGTCGTACATAAACGCGAAGTGCGAATAGTCGAACGGCGCAAATTGCGCATCGACCCAAGGCTCTGGCGTATCGAGGCCGGACAGGTCCAGACCATGGTCGGCAAACAAGCCCGTCGCCCGCGCTTCCCCGGCAATGGCTGTATCAAGCCCGAGGATAATATCGGCTTCCGTACTCGTCCCCTCAAGCTGCGCACGACGGAGCGCGCCAATCGAGCTATCGGCCGCGACAAAATTGATGGTGCAGCCGCAGGTCTTCTCGAAACCCTCTTTAAGAGGCACACCCGGGCCCCATTCACTGGCAAAACCGTCATAGGTATAAACGGTCAAAGAGGGCTTATCTTGAGCGATCACAGTGCCGGAAACTCCGGCAAGTAGGACCGCAAGCGCAATGGAGGTGAACTTGACCATATTGGTCATCCCTTCAATCAGTTGCGGCCATGTGTGAAGGGGTGTCAATGGTGAGGATGTCCGTAGAGGCACCCTTGCCATCTCGAACTTCCTCCGCCAGCATGACCTGGTTCAGGTTCAATGGGTAACTCTCAGCTCCGGCAGCAACCGGAACACCCCAGCGAGACGTCGTGGACCATATTGAGAGTGAGCCAAGAGTGCAATCCCCCGGTTTGACTGAAACGACCACCCCGCTTGTCTTCGATCAACCCATCGCAATAGTTGGTGGCGGCACCACTGATCCTGCTCTTCTGCGCGATCTTGCCAAGCGCGGTGTGCCATTGATTGGCGCCGACGGCGGCGCGGATATCATCGGCGCGGCCGGGATCATTCCCGATGCCATTATCGGAGATCTTGATTCTGTTTCGGACCGCGCGGCTTGGGAGCAAAAGACCCGCGTGATCCACATTCCTGAGCAAATCACCACAGATTTTCAGAAGACGCTGTATTCCACGCAAGCACCCGTCACCTTGGCGCTGGGCATGACCGGCGGCCGTCTCGACCACACGCTCGCGGCCCTTAGCGCCGTGCTTCAAGTCGCGCGCAACCGCCATGTTCTCTTGGTCGACGAGGTCGACGTTGCCTTGGCCGTATCGGGCCCCTTTAGCTTTACGGCAACAAAAGCCGAGCGCGTCTCCATCCACCCCCTGCTGCCCATCACCTTTACCCATTCCGATGGGCTATTTTATCCGCTCAACGGCCTCACGCTTGAACCGACCGGGCTTCTCGGCACGTCCAATGCCGCCCTCGGCGGGCCGGTACAGATCGTTCCTGAAACGCTAACGCCGTGGCTCCTCCTCCTTCCGCGCGAGCGTCTTTGGGACTTGGTTGCCGCCTGCACAGCGGGTCACTAGGCCAAACATAACGGCGCACAAAAAAGCCGCCGAGATTGCTCTCGACGGCTCACATTTGCTTTTGGCTGGAAGTCTTACAGCCCTGCGTCATCGCTCCGGAACTGCAACGCCGCCAGATCGGCATAGCGCCCACCGGCCGCGACCAGCTCGTCATGCGTACCCGCATCGACAACCTTGCCAGCTTCCATAACCAGAATGCGATCCGCATCCCGAATAGTGGCCAAGCGGTGCGCGATCACCAAGGTTGTGCGCCCGTTCATCAGATGCTCAAGAGCCATCTGCACGAAGCGCTCGCTTTGCGCGTCCAGCGCCGAGGTCGCCTCATCGAGAAGCAGAATCGGTGCGTCCTTCAAAATAGCGCGCGCTATCGCCAACCGCTGCTTCTGCCCGCCCGAGAGCATCACCCCGCGTTCGCCGACAATTGTCTGATAGCCCAGCGGCAGGTCGGCAACGAAGTCATCAACCAGAGCGGCCTTAGCCGCTTCAACGACATCAGCATCACTCGCCCCCGGCTTGCCGAAGCGGATATTGTCCGCAATCGTGCCCGCAAAAATGGTCGGCTCCTGCTCGACATAGGCGAAACGCTGACGCAGATCGGACGTCTTCACATCACGAATATCGACGCCATCGACGCTGATCGCGCCGCCGGTCACATCATAGAACCGCTGCAGCAAAGAGAGCGTTGTCGACTTGCCCGAGCCCGAGGGACCCACCAGCGCAACAGTCTGCCCCTTACCCACCTCAAAGCTGAGATTGGAGATCACCGGCTCTTCAGAACCGTAGGTAAAGGTCACATTGTTGAAGGCCACAGTGCCCAGCGACGGCACAGGCAGGGCCTTAGGCGCGACTGGATCGATGATCTGCGGCTCAGTATCGAGAATTTCAATTATCCGCTCGGTCGACCCTGCAACGTTCTGCAGCGATCCCATCACCTCAGCGAAATTGGTCAGAGCCCCCGACGCCATCAAAGCATACACGAGGAATTGCGCCAGCTGGCCTGCTGATACCGAACCTTCAAAGACGGAACGCGCGCCCCACCACACAAGGCCAACAAGAGCCGCAGTGCCGAGGAAAATCACCATACCGACGAGGAAAGCGCGCGCCCCAAGACGGCGCACTTCAGCGTCATAAGACTCAGCATTGCGAGCGCGATAAATCTTGTCCTGAATGCCTTCCTGTGTGAAGGCCTTCACGGTGCGGTTCGAGCCCAACATTTCGGTCGCCATTGCCGAAAGCTCAGCCATCGCATCCTGCGTTGTGCGGCTCATTTTCCGCAGTCGCTTGGAGAAGGCCAGAACAGGCAGCACGATAGCGGGAATCGCTACAACGACAGCCACGGTCAGGACCGGGCTGGTCAGGATCATCATAATCAGCGCGCCGACAATCGTCACCATCGAACGCAGCGCCAGCGAGAAACTCGAGCCAATAGCGCCGCGAATAATCGACGTGTCGGTGTTGAGGCGGCTCGTGAGCTCACCCACACGATTGGTATCGAAATAGCGTGTTTCGAGCTTGAGCAGGTGGTTGAATAAATCACCGCGCAGATCGGCGACGACGCGCTCGCCTATAACGGAGATAAAATAGAAGCGCGCGCCGCTGGCAAAAGCCATAATCGCCGCAACCCCTAGGATCAGCCAGCCATAGCGCCCCACCATATCGAGGTTCTGCGCGATAAAGCCTTCGTCAATGGCGCCACCCAACAGAGCGGGAATCGCCAGAGACGTCACTGCAGACGTAAGCAGAAACAGAACCGTCAGCAGAAGACGCAGCGGATAGCGCAGCAAAAAGGGCAAAAGCCGCTTGAGGGGCTGCAGACGCTTAGGTGCCGAGGTAACCTGGTCAGTAAGCTTCTGCGGATCGGTCTCAGCCGAGACGGCCTGATCTGTCATGGAAAGAATACGCCGTCTATATTGCGGAAGTATATCGTCCATATAGGCGCTGGCCGTTTCGCTCGCAACAACCACTTCTCAGCCCAATTGCCGCGCTTTTGACGCTGAGAACCGCCCTCCATGCCCTTGCAGAAGCTAAGTTCATGTTGTAGGAAGCGGCCCAAGAACCAATTCCTGCTCTCCGGGCGCTTCTGCGCCCGTTTGATTTGAGGCCAACATGAAGACCGATATCCACCCGGATTACCACACCATCAACGTCGTCATGACCGACGGCACGACCTACCAGACCCGCTCGACTTGGGGCAAGGATGGCGACACGATGCAGCTCGACATCGACCCGCTGTCCCATCCAGCTTGGACTGGTACTCAGGGCCAGCTGATGGACCGTGGTGGTCGCGTTTCCCGCTTTAAGGAACGCTTCAAGGGCCTGGGCATCTAAGCTCATTCCTACAGGAATTTTGAAAGCCCGGCCTTGTGTCGGGCTTTTGTTTATCTGGAGCTTGAAATTATGGGCTTTGCCATATTTTTCGGCGCGGCCGTTTTTGAGATTGCTGGCTGCTATCTCGTTTGGCAGGCGCTACGCACAGGCCAGCTCTGGCTCTGGGCCCCAGCTCTTGTCGCACTCGCGCTCTTTGCTTGGATATTGACGCTCACCGGCACAGCCAGCGCCGGTCGGGCCTTTGCGATCTATGGCGGCATCTACATTCTCGCCTCCCTCATCTTCATGGGAAGCGTCGAAGGCGTTCGCCTTGATCATTGGGACATACTGGGAGCCGGTCTCGCCCTTGCAGGCGCCGCCGTCATCTATTTTGCCCCGAGAGGCGCGTGACGGTTAGCGCTTAAAGGCGGACTGCAGGCGCGTCATCTGATCGACAATCCCATTGCTGTGGATTTCGAGAGCGTCCGGCACTGCGCCCCGCTCCAGCAGGTCCAGCTGCATCACGCGATCAAACAGCCGATCACCCTTATCGATAAAGTCACGCAAGGCGGCTGGAAGGTCGTCATAGCCGGGGCCACCGCGCTCTGAAGGGGTGGCCGAAAACTTCACCTTCTCTTTTTCAGAGCGTGCGTTTTCTCGGCTAATTTCACCTTCGTTGACTGCGCGCTGGAGCAAGAGCCACGAGGCCAACTGCATCAAGCGCGTGGTCAGGCGCATCGATTCTGTGGCGTACATAAAGCTCGCTTCCCGTGACAGGATGCGGCTTTCAATGCGCCCATCTGTGTCGAGATAGGCAGCGACCTGTTCGATCAGTGTCATCCCTTCACGATAGAGCACGTCAAATCCAGCGGACGCGACGATACGCGGGCCAATGGAAACGGCAGATCGATCATTAAGGGATTCGGACACGAGGACTCCTAAGCGCTGAGCACTTATTTAATGTCTCACGCGCGCATGTGTCATCACAAGCTGAACGATATGCTTAAAATCCGGTCGATAGCGTTAGGATTTTGGACGCCCGGCAGAAAAAAAGAGCCGTATGAAAACGGCTCTCGAAGTTAACAGGGAGGCGTCAAACAGAGAGAAAATTCGCTCTGCAGAATCCAGAAGAACTCTGAATAACCAGACCTTAACGAGCAAAGATTAATTGCCACTTAACAGGTTGAAATTGCTTAACCTTGCTCGTTGGTAAAGGGTTAAACTTGGCGCCATTAGCCGCCTAAACACCTGCTAGAAATCAAAGTTTGAAGGCCGCTTCTGCAGCCGCGCGACTGTCCCCTTTGGCTAGGATTGCCGCTTTTAGCCGCCCGATCTCACCTTCGAGCAAACGAATGCGCTCCTCCAGCTCGCTCACAGAGAGGCTATCAAGCACCATTCCGAGCTCGTGTGTCTTGGCCTTTTTGGCAAATTCCTCATCCATCATGTCGACACCCTTTCGCCTTGCCTATCGAGCCTAACTCAGCCCATCACGAGAGAAAACCGTTAACCCGCTTGCTCCCGCACGCACTGCGGTCGCTAACTCTATGCACAAGCGCCACTTTCACTCCCAAACGCCCGCACAACAGCTTCGACCAGAACCAGATCATTCCCGACAGAGTAGTTAAGGATTGCGGATTAGCGTCCTGCGCATTATATTGCGCTCCAGTTCCCCCTCAGATTTGTCCGTGAGGCGGAGCGGCCCGGAGGAATACCGGCCGCGCCAACAGGAGAAGTTTATCATGTCCCAGCCCCTTTTGATGCCGAAGGCAACTGCCGTCTGGCTCGTGGACAATACTGCTCTGTCGTTCGAACAGATCGCCGCTTTCTGCACGCTGCACCCGCTTGAAGTGCAAGGCATTGCCGATGGCGACGTCGCCGGCGGCATTATGGGCGTCAACCCAGTTCAGAATGGCCAGCTCGAGCGTTCGGAAATTGAAAAGGCTGAGGCCGATTCGAACTACCGTATGAAGGTAAGCGATCCAAAGGTTCGCGTTGCTGCACCAAAGCGTAAGGGTCCACGTTACACCCCGATCTCGCGTCGTAACGAACGCCCGAACGCCATCAAGTGGCTCGTGCGTAACCACCCTGAGCTCAAGGACGCACAGATCATGCGTCTGGTTGGCACCACCAAGACCACAATTGAATCCGTTCGTGACAACAATCACTGGAACGCAGCGAACCTCACAGCGATGGACCCGGTTACTCTGGGTCTCTGCAGCCAGATCGATCTCGATATGGAAGTGAAGCGCGCCTCCAAGGATGCTCCAACCGAGCGTGAATACAGTGAAGGCACCACCCTTCTCACCGCTGAAGAAGCTCTTGCCCGTGCGCAGAGCCGCGCTCAAATCGGTACTATCGATTTGGGTCTGAGCTTTGGCGCTGAAGACATGGGCGGCGCACCCGCTCCAGTGGTCGAAGACGAAATCGACGCTGATTCTGTTTTCGCTAAGCTCAAGAGCCTCAAGTCGACAGCAGACGACGAAGAATAAGCTTTCAATCCCCGCTCCGGCGGGGATTTTTTTATCCTGCCTTTTCTCCTTCCCGCGCCCTATCGGTTCCCGAGATGATTGACCCCGTGTTCTTCGCTGTGGCGTCGCTCGCCATGCTCATCGTTGGCCTGTCAAAGGCCGGGCTTCTCGGTGGATTGGGCGTTATTGGGGTTCCCCTGCTTACCCTCTACATGCCTGCGCGAGACGCGGCGGGCATGATGTTGCCCATCCTCTTGTGCATGGATGCCGTTGCTGTCTGGATGTACCGCAAGGAGTTCAGCCGCGACCTCCTCAAGATCATGATACCCGGTGCCATGGTCGGGACCCTGCTTGGCTGGGTGCTCTGGGCCTTCGTCAGTGATGCTGTGGTCATCCTCATCGTTGGTGTCGTAACGCTGCTCTTCGTCCTCGACGCCCTTTTGCCCCTACGTAAAAAGCTTGAGGGCCTTCCGCCCTCGACCGGCTGGGGGCGTTTTTGGGGCGTGATCGCTGGCTTTACCAGCTTCATCTCCCACACGGGTGGCCCCCCTTTCCAAATCTACGCGCTGCCACAAAAGCTCACACCGGCGATTTATGCGGGTACCAGCGCGGTGTTCTTCGCCATCGTCAACACCTCCAAGCTGATCCCTTATTTCTTCCTCGGTCAGCTCAATGTGAGCAATCTGCAATTGGCGGCGCTCTTTGCCCCCATTGGCATGCTCGGCGTTCTCATCGGCGTCATTCTGGTGCGCAAGATTTCCGCAAAACTCTTCTACACCATCGCCTATTGGCTGGTGTTCCTGCTGTCCTTCAAACTCATCTGGGATGGTGTGACCGGCATTCTGGCAGGCAGTTAACCGCATCAAAGCTGCTCTTGCTTGGCCTAATCGACTTCACACTTTGCGAGCCGCTGGCTAAGGTCCGCCGCAAAGAAAACGATCAGGAGTCGAATTCGACCATGAGCGCCGCCCCACAATCGAGCCACAACCAGTTTGGTACCCTTCCCGTCTGGGATCTCAATGATCTCTACCCCGGCAAGGACAGCCCAGAGTTCAAGACAGCGCTCGATCAATTGCGCACGCTTTCTGACGCATTCGAAGCCAAATACAAAGGTAAGCTGGTTGAGCTGACCAAGGCCGGCAAGCTCATTGAGGCCATCAAAGACAGCGAGACCCTGTCGGACATCGGCGGTCGCGTTGGCTCCTTCGCGTTTCTGCAATATGCGCAGAATACCGTTGATCAGGATCGCGCCAAGTTCATGGGCGACATCAACGAAGTTCTCACTCAGCTCTCCATCAAAACCCTCTTCTTCGAGCTCGAGCTGAACCGCATCGAAGACGCTGATCTCGACGCCGCCCTCGCGCAAAGCGAAGAGCTGGCACGCTACAAGGTCTGGTTCGCCGAACTGCGCAAAGCCAAGCCACACCAGCTCGATGACAAGCTCGAAGAGCTGTTCAACGAAAAGTCCGTCACCGGCTTTTCCGCATGGAATCGTCTCTATGACGAAACCCTCTCCAGCCTCGAATTCACCGTCGCTGGCGAAACGCTCGGCCTTGAAGCAACGCTAAACCTGCTGTCCGACAAAGACCCAGCCAAGCGCGAAGCAGGCTTTAAGGCACTGGCCGAGACCTTCAAAAAGAACACCCGTCTTTTCACCCACATCACCAATGTGCTGGCGAAAGATAAAGAAATCTCCGATCGCTGGCGCGGCTATGGCGACATTGCCGACAGCCGTCACATGTCCAATTCGGTCGAGCGCGAAGTCGTCGACGCGTTGCAAACCGCTGTTCAGGCCGCCTATCCGCGCCTGTCCCACCGCTACTACAAGCTCAAGGCCAAGTGGTTCGGTCAGGAAAAGCTCAACGCCTGGGATCGTAACGCGCCTCTACCAACCAGCGATGAACGCATTTGGGACTGGGATAGCGCTGTCGACACCGTTCTAGACGCCTATGGCCGTTTCTCGCCAGAACTGGCCGAGTGGGCCAAGCCATTCTTTAATTCGGGTTGGATCGATGCCCCAGCGGGCAATGGCAAGCGTTCGGGCGCCTTTGCGCACCCAACCGTGCCAAGCGCACATCCCTATTTGATGCTCAACTTCCTCGGTCGCACGCGCGATATCATGACCTTGGCGCACGAGCTGGGTCATGGCGTTCACCAGCGCATGGCCGCCGCTCAGGGCCCGATCCTCTCGAACACCCCGCTCACGCTGGCAGAAACGGCTTCCGTCTTTGGCGAAATGCTCACCTTCCGTGCGCTTCTGGCCAAAACCACCGATCCGAAACAGCGTTTTGCGCTTTTGTCTTCCAAGGTCGAAGACATGCTCAACACCGTCGTGCGGCAAATCGCCTTCTACACTTTCGAGCGCAAGGTTCACACTGCCCGCCGTCAGGGCGAGCTGCGCACCGAAGAAATCAACGCTATGTGGCTTGAAGTCCAAGCGGAATCTCTAGGCGACGCCATCATTTCCAACGATGGCTACGAGGTGTTCTGGACCTATATCCCACATTTCATCCACTCCCCCTTCTATGTCTATGCCTATGCCTTCGGCGACTGTCTTGTGAACTCGCTTTACGCGCAGTATGAGAAGTCCAACGAAGGCTTTGCGGAGCGCTACTTTGAGCTCCTTAAGGCCGGGGGAAGTAAGCACCACTCCGAGCTGCTCGCGCCGTTTGGTCTGGATGCCAAAGATCCCCAGTTCTGGTCGCTCGGTCTGTCTATGATCGAAGGCCTGATCGACGAATTGGAGGCGACCTCGCCTTGAGGTCCTTTCATCTATAAGTTTGACGCTCCTAGTTTCAGAGGACACCATGGCCAGCAAGACCGCCGACCATCACCCAGCTCCTGCAAATGGAATGGACTACCCAGAACACAACCGCACCTACAGCGGTTTCATCACCGGCGTTAAGTGGAGCTGCTATGGCGGCGCTGCGCTGATGATCATTCTCTACTTCCTGATTATCCACTAATCAGACCAAAACTACGCAGGCGCATGAAAACGGCCTGCTTCGCGCAGGCGGGGCAGGAGGACCTTCATGAAGATTGCCGTATTGCGTGAACGTATCGGGGGGGAAAGCCGCGTTGCGGCAACCCCCGAGACCGTCAGCAAATTTATTGCCCTAGGGGCAGAAGTTGTTGTCGAACAAGGCGCGGGGGCATTATCCCGCATCAGCGATGAGCACTACGCCCAAGCCGGCGCGACCATCGCCAAAAGCACAAAGGACACCGTTAAGTCCGCCGATATTGTGCTCTGCGTCCGTCGCCCAGCGGCCGACGCTTTAGCCGGTACCAATCCCGGCGTACTGCTTATTGGTGCACTCGACCCCTACGGAAATGAAAAAGACGTTTCAGCGCTCGCCCGGTCCGGTGTGAGCGCTTTTGTTATGGAGTTCATGCCGCGCATTACCCGCGCTCAGGTCATGGATATCCTGTCCTCTCAGGCTAACCTTGCTGGCTATCAGTCCGTTATCGAAGCGGCAGCCGTGTTTGAGCGTGCCTTCCCGATGATGATGACCGCCGCAGGCACCGTCCGCCCCGCCAAGGTCTTCGTCATGGGCGCAGGCGTTGCCGGTCTTCAAGCCATCGCCACCGCGCGTCGCTTGGGTGCTGTTGTGTCGGGCACTGACGTGCGCCCCGCCGCCAAAGAACAAGTCGAATCGCTCGGCGCAAAATTCATCGCTGTTGAGAATGACGAGTTCAAACAGGCTGAAACCGCTGGCGGCTACGCCAAGCAAATGAGCGCGGACTATCAAGCTAGACAGGCCGAACTCACCGCCCAGCACATCGCCAAGCAAGACATTGTCATCACCACAGCGCTCATTCCAGGACGTCCGGCCCCACTGCTTATTACCAAAGCCATGGTCGAGAGCATGGCGCCCGGCTCGGTGATCGTTGACCTCGCCGCAGAACGCGGCGGCAACGTTGAGCTGACGCAGGCCGACAAGATTATCGAGCACAAGGGCGTCACCCTCGTTGGCTACACCAATATGCAGGGCCGCATCCCCACCACATCGAGCCAGCTCTATGCGCGCAATCTGCTCGCCTTCATTGAGACGCTCGTCGACAAAAAGGAACAGCGGATCGCCATCAATTGGGATGACGAACTGGTCAAAGCGACCCTGCTGACCCGCGACGGCGCGATTGTTCATCCCAATTTCGCTGCCCCGGCCGAACAGCCCCAGGGGTCCAAACCCAAAGCCGCAAAGGCTGACCAAGCACCAGCCAAGCCTGCTGCTAAGCCCAAGGCAGCGAAAGCACCAGCGCCCGCCAAAGCGCCCGAGCCCACCAAGCCCAAGCGCGCCGCCAAAGCGGATGTGCCAGCCATGGCCGATACGCCCAAGAAAGCAATGTCTGGTGTGGAACAATCCATCCCGGCAGGGGCAGAACCAGCGCCCTCGCCGCGGAAAACCGCTGCCACCAAAAAAGCTGAAGCTGTCATTGCAGCCGCGGCAGCAGCCGCAAAGCCAGCGCCAAAACGCACCAGAAAGACCACCACTGCGTCCAAGGGGGACAAGTAATGGACGTCTCTGCCATCGACCCGTTTACCTTCCGTCTGGCCATTTTCGTGCTGGCGATTTTTGTCGGCTACTTCGTCGTCTGGAGTGTAACGCCAGCCCTGCACACCCCGCTCATGAGCGTCACCAATGCCATCTCCTCAGTGATCGTGGTTGGCGCGCTCCTCGCCGTCGGGGTGCATTCCGTCAATGACGCCAGTTGGGCCAGCAAGGCCTTCGGTTTTATCGCGCTGATCTTTGCCAGCGTGAACATTTTCGGCGGCTTTCTGGTCACCCAGCGCATGCTGGCGATGTATAAGAAGAAGGGCTGATAGCGATGATCAACGCAAATATCGCTGCCATTCTCTACCTCGTCGCAGGCGTGCTCTTCATTCTCGCGCTGCGCGGGCTCTCTAGCCCTCGCTCGGCCCGTCAGGGCAATCTCTTCGGCATGGTAGGCATGGGCATTGCCATCGTCACCACTCTCGCCGTTGCCGCCCCCAGTGATTGGGTCAGCTGGCTCCTCATCATCGGCGGCCTCGCCATTGGTGGGGGCATAGGGGCTTACGTCGCCAAAGCGGTGAAGATGACCGACATGCCTCAGCTTGTCGCCGCCTTCCACTCGCTGGTCGGCCTTGCTGCGGTCTTTGTGGCCGCCGCCGCGCTTTACGCGCCGGAAGCCTTCAACATCGGCACAGCCGAACACATCCACATGCAGGCGCTCATCGAAATGTCGATTGGCACTGCCATTGGCGCTTTCACCTTCACCGGTTCGGTCATCGCCTTTGCCAAGCTCAACGGCAATATGAGCGGCAAGCCGATCATCCTGCCCTATCGCCACGCCATTCACATCGCCTTTGGCATCGCAATCGTCGCGCTGGTCTGGGTCTTCTCCACCAATGGCGATCCGTGGCTCTTCTGGGCCATCACCATTTTGGCGCTCATCCTCGGTGGCTTGATGATCATCCCCATCGGCGGCGCCGACATGCCGGTGGTGGTATCCATGCTCAACTCCTATTCGGGTTGGGCCGCAGCAGGCATCGGCTTTACCCTCGGCAACACCGCCCTCATCATCACGGGCGCGCTTGTCGGCTCCTCGGGCGCGATCCTCTCCTACATTATGTGCAAGGCGATGAACCGCAGCTTCATCTCCGTCATCCTAGGCGGTTTTGGTGGGGACACTGCGGCATCGGGTACGGGCGCGGAAGATGATCGTCCCGTAAAACAAGGTGCGGCCGACGATGCCGCCTTCCTCATGAAAAACGCGGGCAAAGTTATCATCGTCCCCGGCTACGGCATGGCCGTCGCGCAGGCCCAACACGCGCTGCGTGAAATGGCCGACCAACTCAAGGCTGCAGGGGTTGAGGTCAAATACGCCATTCATCCTGTGGCAGGTCGTATGCCGGGCCACATGAACGTGCTGCTCGCCGAAGCCAATGTGCCTTACGACGAAGTGTTCGAGCTTGAAGACATCAACTCAGAGTTCGCGCAATCCGACGTTGCCTTCGTCATTGGCGCCAACGACGTCACCAATCCAGCGGCCAAGACCGACAAAACATCGCCGATCTATGGCATGCCGGTTTTGAATGTTGAGGACGCAGGCACAGTGCTGTTCATCAAGCGCGGCATGGCAGCGGGCTATGCTGGCGTTCAGAACGAATTGTTCTTCCGTGACAACACCATGATGCTGTTTGGCGACGCCAAAAAAGTCACCGAGGACATCGTCAAAGCGCTCGGTCGCTAGCAAAAATCAAAGGCCCGCTTCGGCGGGCCTTTTCTTTGATCAATAATGCGGCGGCGGACGTTCAGTGGATGGGTCTGCGATAAAGCTGCCCGAACGCACTTGCTCCTCCAGCATGCCGAGTTTTTTGCGCATCAAATCGATCACGCGCCACTGCTCGGTAATTGTTGCGTTCAGCTCTTCGATCGTCTGGTCCTGATAGGCGATCCGCATTTCGAGCGCATCGATCCGCTCATTGGTATCCATGCTGTTCACCTTCATTCCTCATGTCTCCGCCCGACATAGGCTGAGCCACAGCCGTTCACAAGAGATCACGTTAAAGAGCGCAAGTTTACCTATACGGAACCTAGCCACGCCAATCGCTGTTGATACCCGAACCTTCTGGAGCGGTTGCGATGGCTATCTCCCAAGCCTTTGACAAAGTACAGAGCCTGCACCTGACCCCCGCGCAGTGGTTGCGCACCTTTGTGTCCGTCCTCTTTCCGCTCGGGGTCTTTGGCTTGGTCAATTTTTTGGCCGATCCACTGGGCATGCAGCCGCTTTTCTTTTCACCCTTCGGCATGCCGGGCTGGATCGGAGCCATTTTCCACCTCAGCCAGCTCGCCTGCCTTGGCGCAGCCTATGCGGCGATCACACGCGCTGGCAGCTCGCACTCAGCCGGGTTCTGGGTCATGCTCACCAC
The DNA here is from genome assembly GCF_016461625.1 of Devosia sp. MC532. NCBI lineage: Bacteria > Pseudomonadati > Pseudomonadota > Alphaproteobacteria > Hyphomicrobiales > Devosiaceae > Devosia > Devosia sp. MC532. The sequence continues at coordinate 77,781 of NZ_JAEMNZ010000007.1, forward strand.
CGCAGGCTTCATCGCCCTGCCCTTTGCCACGTCTGCGCTTGATCCGTTCCAACTCACACTGGCTGGCACAAGCCTATTCCTGCTCTCCGTCGGCACGCTTTTGCGCGTCGCTCCGCACTCCCAGGGCGCGGTCTGGTTCATGACGCCGGCCCTCGTCATGGTCGGGCTGGCGACGGTCATGGGCCTGCTGCTCGCAGCCTCATACCTTCCCCCCTTCGCGCCGATCTATGTGCAGACGCACTCTGCCGCCGTCTGACAGTTACGCAGAAGTTCCCTCTTGCAAGAGCTCCTTTGAAGGCTCATTTGAAACGCTCAAACGCAAGAGGAGCCACCATGGCTAAACAACTCAAAATAGACGTCTTCACTGATGTGGTCTGCCCATGGTGCTTGGTCGGCTCTCTGCGTCTCGACTCAGCCCTTGCAGCGCTTCCGGACGACGTTGAAGTCATCGTCGAAAATCACCCGTTTTACCTCGATCCTACCGTGCCGCCCGAAGGCGTGGACGTGGGCAAAATGCTCGCCGAAAAATACGGCAAGGATCCCAAGGAAATGTGGGAGCGGGTCGAAAGTGAAGCGAAAAAGGCCGGCGTCGATCTCGATTTGAGCAAGCAACCGCGCATGTTTAACACGGCCAAGGCGCACACCATCACGCGTCTGTCCAAGCCCAATGGCAATCAGCACGAATTGGCCAATGCCATCGCTGACGCTTATTTCCTCGAACACCGTCAGATCAATGACGACAATGTCCTAGCCGATATTGCTGTCGAATTTGGCTGGGATCGCGGCGATGTCCTCGACGCCATCAATGACGAGAACGAGCTCGCCATCACCGCTCAACTCGCCACCAGCGCAGCTGAGCAGGGCATTCGCGGCGTGCCATTCTTTGTCTTTGGTGAAAAATACGCGCTCTCCGGCGCACAACCTGCAGAAGTCTTCGCTCAGGCGCTCGAAAAAACCATTTCGGAACTCTGATCGTATTATAGACCAGAGCAGCTCAGCCTAGGACGTCTCCGATGAAGATCATTCGCGTTGCGGCAATTGCTCTGGTCTCCCTTGCGGCTTTGGCCTACCTCAGCGCCACTGCGTATATGTATTTCAACCAGCGCAATTTTCAGTACGACCCTGTCGGCACTCTGATCCCGCTTTCGGACACAGCGTTGGCCGATGCGCAAACCATTTCCATTGGCGATGCCGACACTCTCGTCAACGGCTGGTATCAGCCACCCGCAGAGGGCAAGCCCCTCATCCTGTTCTACAAGGGCAATACCGGCAGCTTCTCGGAAGAATACGAGCGCTACGAAACTTGGGTTGAGGCTGGCTACGGGTTTTTAGCCTTTGACTACCGCGGCTTCCCGGCCTCGCCAGGCGAGATCAACCAGACCAATATTTTGGCGGACTCTCTGGCCGTCTACGATTGGGCTGCCGCCAAGGGCGACCCGATCATGGTGTGGGGGCGCTCCATCGGCACAGGCCCTGCCAATTATGTTTCGAGCTTACGCCAACCCAAAGCCTTGCTCTTAGAGACGCCATTCCTTTCGGCGGTCACCGTCGCCGCTGAATGGTATCCCATCCTGCCTGTCGCCCTAGTCATGCAAGATAAGTATCCCAGCAATGAGTGGATCAGAACTGTTTCCGCTCCGGTGCTTGTGGCACATGGAACCGCAGACAAAACTATCGACGTGAGCAACGGCGAACGCCTTTATGCCCTCGCACCCAATCCGGATGAGCTCTGGATCGTCCCCGGCGCTGACCACAGCGACCTCTGGGCCGCAGGGATTTGGGGGCAAGCCGAACCGTTTTTTGAAAGAGCACTTACCAAGTGAGTGAAACCAAACTGGCGGGCATGTCTGCCCGCCGTACCGCCATTATCGGCGGTCTCATGGTGGCGACCGGCCCCTTAAGTCTAGGCCTATATCAACCGGCTCTGCCCACCATTGTCCAAGAGCTGGCCATCAGCGAAAACGCTGGCAAACTCACTCTAACCGTCTACTTCGCCTCTTTCGCCCTCGCGCAGCTCCTCTGTGGCCCCCTCTCCGACCGGTTCGGTCGCCGCAGTATCGGCATGGTGTTCTTCGGCATCTATGTGCTGGGCAGCCTTCTGTGCACCTTCGCGCCCAATATCGAGATGCTGTTCGTGGGACGGTTCGTCCAGGGGTTCGGCGTCTCAGCCGGCGTAGCGCTATCGCGTGCCATGGTGCGCGATCAATTCGTCGGTGCCGAAGCCATCCGCATTCTGACGATGGTCAATCTCATTCTCACCGTCACGCCCGCCGTCGCGCCCACTTTGGGCAGCGTCATTCTCGCTTTTGGTCCGTGGCACATTATGTTCGTGATCATGGCGGGCTTCGGCTTGGCGATATTGGCACTGCTGGGCTTTTCGAGCCGCGAGACTTTGCCCCACGAGCGTCGCATCCCGTTCAGCCCGTCGATTATTTTCAAAAACTACAAGACCCTGCTGACCTCCAAGGATTTCATGGTCCCTGCGCTGTTGCTCGGGCTCACCTTTGGCGGTTTCCACGGCTTCACAGCACTTTTGCCCTTCGTCCTCATCAACGATCTGGGTCTCACGCCCTTCCAATTCGCTATGGCCATGCTGGTGCAAACCGGGTGTTTCACCATTGGCAATCTGGTCGCCGGAGCCCTCGCCAGCCGCACCACGGCTGATCGGATAGTCACGTTCTCCCTCGTGGCATTTGGTCTGTCGGGCCTGAGCTTTATCATTCTCCCCACCCTGATCCCGACCAGCCTGCTGTCGATTATGGTTCCGGTCGGCATCTGGATGGTTGGCCTATCGCTGATCGGCCCCAGCGTCACAACCGCCGCTATGGCCGGTTTCGGCGCTATCGCGGGCGCAGCCGCCGCCATGAGCGGATTTCTCCAAATGGGCGGAGGCTTCGTCGGCTCGCTCATTGGCAGCACGCTGTTTCCCGACGCCCGTACAGCCATGATGGTCGAACTCCCCATCATCGCCGTGCTCATCATCGCGCTGGCGCTTTACGACAAAAAGCGCCTGAAGGTGGCCGCGTAAGCACAAACGAAAAGGCCGCCTCCCCTTGGAGACGGCCTTTCAAAATTCTCTTGAACGGTCAGGCTTTACCTTGGCGTTGGCGTCGGTGCAGCCACCAGACCTTCGCGCTGTAGACGCTTACGAGCCAGCTTGCGGGCGCGACGAACAGCTTCGGCCTTACGGCGAACCTTCTTTTCCGAAGGCTTCTCGAAGTAGTTGCGCAGCTTCATTTCACGGAAGACGCCTTCGCGCTGCAGCTTTTTCTTGAGCGCGCGCAGCGCCTGATCAACATTGTTATCGCGAACGACTACTTGCAAAGGTAACCAGCCCCTTCAATGCTTGGCTAATGTGTTGAACATGTGCGCGCCGCTCGAAACAACCCACCGCCCGCACGGCCTGAATGGCGGGCTCCATACAACAACACTCCAAATATGTCCATAGTTTCCGAGCGTTGCGACCCGCAACTTGCTACAAACGATCCAGCATTGTTACAGCACCACCTACAAACGAAAGTGCACCCCATGTATCGCCCCCTCGTCTTCTTGCCTGGCCTTATCTGCGATCAGCGCTTGTGGCGTGATGTCATCGATGGGCTGAGCGACACGATTGCACCAATGGTCGCCGACCTTCGTCTCGACGACACCATCAAGGCGATGGCCGCTCGCACACTCTCTGCGGCGCCAGATAAATTCGCCTTGGCGGGCCTCTCCATGGGCGGCTATGTGGCGCTTGAAATTATGCGTCAGGCCCCTGAACGCGTCACCCACCTCGCCCTACTGGACACATCGGCGCGCGCTGATACGCCAGAGCGCCAAGACACGCGCCGCAAGGGCATAGCCATGGTTGGTCAGGGCAAATTCATCGGCGTGTCGCGTGGTCTCTTGGGCAATCTCATCGCGCCCCATCATTTGGGCACGCCCTTGGCAGGCGAGGTTCAAGCCATGTCCGAACGCGTCGGGCAAGATGTCTATATCCGTCAGCAGAACGCCATTCTGAGCCGGATCGGCTCCCTGCCGTCCCTGCCCGCTATCGCCGTCCCGACCTTGGTGGGCGTTGGTGCGCTCGACAAAATGACGCCACTGGACTTGGCCGAGGAAATGGCTTCAGCCATTCCCCACGCCGAATTGTCGGTCTTCCCTGATGCAGCGCACCTGCCGCCTATGGAGAACCCCGCCCCAGTGATTGCGGCGTTTAAGACGTTTCTCGCCCGCTAAACTGAGCTGCGCACGATGCGGTTGATGTGGCCCATCTTGCGACCGGGCCGCGCTTCCGCCTTGCCATAGAGGTGGGGTTGCGTATCGCCATCAAGCCCATTGGGCACCATGTCGACTTCATCGCCGACAAGGTTCTGCATGACAACGTCTGCCATGCGTTGCGGATTGCCCAAAGGCCAGCCTGCAACGGCCCGCACATGCTGCTCAAACTGGTCGGTCAGGCACACAGCCTCGGTCCAATGGCCCGAATTATGCACCCGCGGCGCGATCTCATTGACGATCAGGCTGGTTTTGCCGTCCGTCTCGACCACGAAAAACTCGACCCCCAGCACGCCCACATATTCAAGCGCGATAACAATCGCCTTGGCGATCATGCCCGCCTGCCGCTCGACGATCATCGCCAACTCGGCCGGGACCGTGGACGTGTAGAGAATGTGGTCGCGATGGACGTTTTCCGCCGGGTCAAAACTTTTGACCGACCCGTCCAGCCCACGAGCAACAACGACCGAGATTTCCTTGCTGAACGGCACAAAACCTTCAAGCACCAGCGGGTGCGGCGAGAGCGCATTAAACGCCGCTTCAAGCTCCGAAGCGTCCCGCAACACACGCTGCCCCTTGCCGTCATAGCCCAGACGCGTGGTCTTGAGCACGGCCGGCAGGCCCACCTCAGCCGCCGCCGCCTTCAAATCATCAAGCGAATGAATAGCGCGATAAGGCGCGACCGGAATGTTCTTGGACGCCAAAAAGCCCTTCTCGGCCAGACGATCCTGCGAGATCGCCAGCGCTTTTGCGCCGGGACGCAGCGGCTTCAGCCCCGCAAGAATTTCCGCTGTTTGCGCGGGCACATTCTCAAACTCATAGGTGATGACATCGACTTGGCTGGCAAAAGCCTTGAGCGCAGCCGTATCGTCATAGGCCGCCACCGTCTTAAACGGCGTCACATCAAATGCCGGGCTCTGGGGGTCCGGGCAATAAATATGGCTTTTCAAACCCAGCTTTGCAGCGGCCAAAGCCAACATGCGCCCAAGCTGCCCCCCGCCCAAAATACCAATAGTGGAGCCAGCGGGCAGCGCGGAATCTTGGGTCACGGACGACTACTCAGTATCAGAGGGAAATTGGGGCACAGACGCCGTTTGGCGGGCGCGATGCGCCTCGAGGCGATCGGAAAGTTCATCATCGTTCAGCGCCAAGACAGCTGCCGCCAACAGCGCCGCATTGATAGCGCCCGGCTCGCCAATGGCGAGTGTTCCAACGGGAACTCCGCCCGGCATCTGCACGATGGAATAAAGGCTATCGACGCCCGAAAGCGCCTTGGAGCGAACAGGCACGCCGAACACAGGCAGTGTCGTCATCGCGGCAATCATGCCCGGCAGATGCGCCGCGCCACCAGCACCGGCGATAATCACCTTAACGCCCTCAGCTTTGGCGTTGGTGGCAAAATCGACCATGCGCTCGGGCGTACGATGCGCCGAAACGATGCGCGCCTCATATTCGACTTCGAGACTTTCGAGGGTTTCTGCGGCCAGCCGCATAGTTGGCCAATCAGATTGGCTGCCCATAACAATGGCGACGGGTGGCTTGAGCATGGCGTGTCCCTCAGAGCGCTCCACAAAGCGCGGCATTAGCCCAGATTTGGCCATAACTCAAGCAGCCAAGGCCTCAAGCGATGATGTCAGGCAAGAGTATATTTTCGAGCTGAGCGATACGGTCTTTGAGCGCCAGTTTGCGCTTTTTGAGCCGCTGGATCAGCATTTGATCGGCCATTTGAGACTGCGTTAAAGTCAGGATCGCAGCGTCCAAATCGGCATGTTCCTGGCGTTTTGTTGCCAGTTCAAGACCGAACTGGGCCTCAATTTCCTTAGTCAGGGGCAGCATTCACGCACCAACTTTGTGGGCATATCAGTTACCTCTGGTTAGCCCATGATCATGGAAAATGCATCACATTTTCGAGGACTGCCGCATGGGTGTCGACAAAGCATGAAAGATTTGTGACGATACCCAAGTCCAACACGCTGAAAGGAGTTCTTTAATGACGACTGAAGGCCACATCGCAGCGCTCGAGCGGCGCCACCAGGAACTGGATAAGCAGATCCATTCTGAAATGCAAAATCGCCTCAAAGACGATTTGATGGTTGCTTCGCTCAAACGCAAAAAACTCGAAGTGAAGGACGAACTTTACCGTCTCCAGGGCGCCACGCGGCAATAAATTCTACGAAAGGCAGAGTTTCTCTGGAGGGTCACGGCACAGCCGGGACCCTTTTTCATTTTAGTAAACAAAAGCAAAATCAATAGGATTAACGCCCTCTTAAGGGCAGACCTTCATCGTCTTCCCAAAGTGGCACACAGCGATTCGTGTGTCCTGCGACGGGAAGGCCAATAGGTTCATGACGCGTGTTCTGGTGGTTGATGACGATCCGGTCCAGTTGCGGCTCACCGCCGAGATTGCAAACCGTGCCGGGTTCAAACCGCTGACCGCCACCGGTGGCGAACAGGCGCTCTCCATCCTGCGCGAAGATCGCAAAATCGGCGCGATGATTCTCGATCTGGTCATGCCAGATCTTGATGGCATGGGCGTTATGGAAGTGATGCGCCGCGAGGGCATGACGACCCCCGTTATTGTCCAGACCGCAAGCGCCTCACTTGAAACCGTTATCTCGGCCATGCGTCAGGGTGCGGCGGACTATTTCGTCAAACCCGTAAGCCCCGAGCGTCTGGTCATCTCGCTGCGCAACGCCATGAAACTGGATGCGCTCGAATCGGCGATCCGCGCCGAGCACGCCCGCAAATCTGGCACCTTCAGCCACAAGGATATGATCGCAGCGGCCCCTGCTATGGCGCGCGTCATTACCCTCTGTGGCAAAGCCGCCAAGAGCGCGATCCCGGTCCTCATTGAAGGCGAAACCGGTACGGGCAAAGAACTTGTCGCCCGCATCATCCAAGGCACGTCCGAACGCGCCGGAAAACCTTTCGTCACCGTCAATTGCGGTGCCATTCCCCCGAACTTGGTCGAGTCGGTCCTTTTTGGCCACAAGAAGGGCGCGTTCACAGGCGCTCATGCAGACCAGAGCGGCAAGTTCGCTGAAGCCAATGGCGGCACGATCTTCCTTGATGAAGTGGGCGAGCTGCCACTCGAAACGCAGGTCAAGCTCTTGCGTGTCCTACAAGAAGGCGAAATAGAGCCCATAGGCGCAACGCGCCCTGAGCGCGTCAATGTTCGCTTCATATCGGCGACCAACCGGCGCCTGTTGAATCTCGCCAAATCGGGCGAATTCCGCGAAGATCTCTATTACCGCCTCAACGTCTTCCCCATTTATACTCCGCCGCTACGCGAGCGAATGGAAGACCTCAACGCACTGGTAAGCCACTTCATTGCCCGTTTCTCAGCTGAAGCTGGCAAGCGCATCTTGGGACTCACCGCTGAAGCGCAAGCTCTTCTTATGGGCTATGATTGGCCGGGCAATGTCCGTCAGCTCGAAAACGCGGTTTATCGCGCCATTGTGCTCACCGACGGCGCCTTCCTCGAGCCTGCGGATTTCCCCCAGATCTTGGCCCAGTCTGCCGGGCGCGAAGAAGCATTCCGCAGCGTTGCGCTGGCCCCTGTTCCGCGCAATCCAACCCACATCGACGACGCCCCATCTCGCGTGCGCGTGGATATCCTGAGCACCCCCGCTCCCGACAGGTTCCTGAACGACAGCGGGGCCTTGCTGTCCCTAGCCGCCATCGAGCGTGACGCAATCCAGTTTGCCATCGAGCACCACGGCGGTCGCATGTCTCGTGTCGCCAGAGCCTTGGGCATTGGCCGCTCGACCCTTTATCGCAAGCTCCATGAATATGGCTTGGCCGAAGGTTTGGTTACCGACGCTGCTTAACAAAGCCAGCACGAACGTGATGAACAAACTTCGACGTTAACCACGTTGCTTACCGAGGCGTTAAGAGATTAGCGCGATTTTGCGGGAAGTTTTTAACGTCGAGGCCATCATGAGACTTTCGGGCATCGCTCTTCTCGCACTTCTGGCAGGCACAGCTGCCGCCAACGCTGCTGACCTCAATTGGAACAGCAACACCACTTCGCCAATGTTCGCTGCGACGTCCGTTGCCCAATGGACTGGCTTTTACGCCGGCGTGAACGGGGGCTATGCCTTCGGTCAGACCGAAATCGAAGGCGGCGTCGTCGCCGGTAGCGCAACTGGTGGCAAGCACAACAGCGGCGGCTTCAACCTCGGCGCTCAGGCTGGCTACAACATGGACATGGGCGGCTTCGTCCTCGGCGGTGAAGCTGACGTCCAGTTCGGCGGCCCGGTTTACAAAGAAACCCTGAGCACCGGCGACAAGTTCGAACAGCGCACCGAGTTCTTCTCGACCGTTCGCGCGCGCGCCGGTATCCCGGTTGGTCAGGTTATGCCATTTGCGACCCTTGGCGTTGCCTTTGGTCGTGGCGCTGCAGAAATTAAGAGCGGCGCGTCGACCACCACGACAAACGCAAACCACTTCGGCTGGACTGCTGGTGTTGGTCTGGAAGCTCAGGCAACCCAGAACCTCTCCTTCAAGGCTGAGTACCTCTATGTCGATCTGGGCACCCAGTCCTACGGCATCGGCACTTCGACCCGCGATGTGACCCAGCGTTTCTCGGTTGTCCGCGCTGGCGTAAACTACCGCTTCTAATACGATCAGAAGTCGGCCCGTTGCAGGATCGCAACAGGCCGACTTCACACGTTCGGGAGTGATTGCTCCCGTTAACCTTTACGGAGTATCGACAAGTTTGCGGCTAGGTTTTGGGGCAGAGTCGGCCGTGCCGCGTGCGTCTTGGAGCCAGGTATGAATAAGGTCGTCGTTAGTTTTGTCGCTCTGCTGGCAGCAGCAAGCATCGTCCAGCCTACACTGGCGCAACCCGCCGCTAATCTGACGACCTCCCGTATCGTCATTGCCCCCGCACAAAGTCCACTCGCCCGCACGATCAAGGAAGGTCTCTCGACCGCCTATGCAAGTGCCCGCGCAGGCACTCCGGCCTATGAAGAGGCCCAGCGCCTCTATTTCCTTTATGGCGAACGCAGCTTTGAGCCGATCTGGCTGAGCCAGGATACCTCGGGTCAGCTGACCTTCTCCCCGGTCGCTGAAAAAATCGTCGCCCTGTTTCGCAATGCTGAAGCCGAAGGTCTGCGCCCGCAGGACTACCTGACCGCCGAGATCGACCTCACCCGCGTTGGTGGCGATGCCGTCGCGATGGCAACGCTTGAAACAGCTTTCACCAGCGCCACCACGCGATATGCCCACCACCTTCACAACGGCCGCATCAATCCGCAGTCGATCAGCACCAATCTCGACATCAAAACCAAGTCGATTGATGAAGCGGCGCTGCTCGAACGCTTGGCCCGCAGTGCCGACCCCGCTGCCGTTCTGAACGAATTGAGCCCAACCCATCCTGAGTTTCTCTCGCTCAAGGCGGCGCTCGCGAGCTTTAATACAATTGCGACGGATCGTCCGACGCCGATTGCTGGCGGCCCGACCCTGCGCCCCGGCAACACAGACCCGCGCGTCCACGCCATTCGTGAGCGTTTGCAGGTCGCGAGCCTTGGCTCCGACATCTATGACGACATCACTTTCCAGGCGGTCAAATCCTTCCAGGCCTCGCAAGGCCTAGAGGTCGACGGGGTTATTGGACCTGCGACCATTTCCGCTCTCAACGGTGGCGCTGAAATCCGCCGTGAAGACATCATTGCCAATATGGAACGCTGGCGTTGGATGCCGTCCGACCTCGGCGACTTCAACGTCTTCGTCAACATCCCAGAGTTCCGCCTGTCTGTGCAGCGCAACTTCCAGGAAGAATACACCACACGCGTCGTCGTCGGCACGTTCAAGAACCAAACGCCGGTTTTCTCCGACAGCATCCGCCATCTCGTGGTCAATCCATATTGGAATGTCCCGACCTCCATCATTAAGGGCGAGATCGCTCCTGCAGTCTTGAACAACCCCGGCTACACCGACGCCAAGAACATGGACCTCATCTACAACGGCGATGTTGTGAGCCCGTGGCAGGTCAACTGGTCCGCCGTGTCCGCGAGTAATTTCCCCTTCCGCGTCCGTCAGCGCCCGGGCCCAGGCAATTCGCTCGGCCAGATCAAGTTCTTGTTCCCCAACAAGCACGACGTCTATCTCCACGATACGCCATCGAAGAACCTCTTCTCGCGCGCCTCGCGTGCGTTCAGCCATGGCTGTGTCCGCGTTGAAGATCCGTTTGCTTTCGCCGATGCGCTAATGGCGAACGAGCCCAACATTTCGCGCACGTCACTTGAGGCCATGTTTGGCCCCTCCGAACGCTGGGTTAATCCGACCAAGCAGATTCCGGTGCACTTGGCCTATTTCACCGTCCGCGTTGACGGCACTGGTGCCATGCAAAACTTTTCGGACGTTTATGGTCACCATGCCGCTTTGATTGCTGCCATGGGCTTAGGCGCCACTCCGGTCACACCAAATGTCGTGGCAGACACCAGTATTCCGGGCGAAGTGGCACCGTAGACGGAAAATAAACCCTAACAGCGCGTTCACACTTTTGCCTTGGTTGTGCCTGCTTTTGGGGTCTATAACACTCATGTGAACGGGCGATTTTCTCGTTCACATCTGGTTAGCGTTAAGACATTCGTTTGCTTTTTAACGTTAATCTTCCGTCCTGATCTGTAAAGAACCGGGCAGTGTTTCGCGTGACGGTACTGGGTTTGAAAAATTGGAAGCGCCTTGCGCGCCTTTCGTTGGTAGCTGTTCTCAGCCTGCCTGTCTTGCTGTCGGCATTGCCGGCGCAGGCGGCTAACGAGCGCGCCATTTATCTGCACTACACCCACACAAAAGAGACTCAGCGCATCGTCTTCAAGCGCAACGGTCGCTATGTGCAGGATGGTCTCAATCAGCTCAACGTTATGCTGCGCGATTGGCGCCGCAACGAGCCAGCGAAAATGGACCCGCGCCTGTTCGATTTGGTGTGGGAAGTCTATCAGGACGTCGGCGGCACCCAGCCGATCCACGTTGTCTCGGCTTATCGCTCTCCGCAAACCAACGCCATGCTGGCCAAGAATTCGTCTGGCGTTGCCGACAATTCCCAGCACATGCGCGGCACCGCTATGGATTTCTACATCCCCGGCGTACCCCTCGCGCGCCTTCGCGCCGCAGCTATGCGCAAGCAGGTGGGCGGCGTCGGATATTACCCATCCTCGGGCAGCCCTTTCGTTCACCTTGATACCGGTTCGGTGCGCGCTTGGCCGCGCATGACCCGCGCGCAGCTGAATGAGCTCTTCCCCGACGGTCGCACCATGCACCTTCCAAACGATGGCAAACCGCTGTCGCAACAAGGCTATCAGGTCGCCTTGGCGGAATGGAAAAAGTGCCATGCTTATCCATGCAATGGCTCCTCCTCGAGCGGCACCCAATTTGCCGAAGCGCCAGCCGCCTCCGGTGGCGGTCGCAATCTCATGGACATGCTGTTCGGCGGCAATCAGCAGCAGGCAGCAGCGCCACAGGTGCAAGTCGCCTCCGCGCCTGCCCCTCGCGCAACACCACAGGCTCAGCCTGCAGCGCCTCTCGCCGTCGCATCCATTGCCCCGGTTATGCCGATGATGCGCCCTGCTGACCTCGGAGGCCCAGCGGTCGCCGTCGCAGCACAGCCAGAAGTGCAGCCAGCAGTGCAGCCAGCAGTGCAGGTCGCAGCCGTGACCCCAACATTGCCATTCTCGACCGTGGGCAGCGCACCGCTGACCGAAGACGAGCTGCGCGGCCCTATCACTGTGGCCGTTGCCTTGCCGACAGCGCTCCCGTCTGACCTCCGTGCAGGCAATGCTGAGAACGCGGTAATGGCATTGGCCGCTCTCGCGCCGCCAGCAATGCCGACCCCACGTGTGCATATGAGCGAGGAAGCGCCAGCGCTGCTCACGGCCTATGCTCCGGCTATGCCGCAAACCGAAGGCGCGTCCGCGGCTCAACCTCAGGTCGCTTCCGCGCCAGCGGCTCTGCCAACAGCGCTGCCCCCTCTGGGCCGCCCTGTTGTTGCCTCGACCGGCGCGGTGCAGACAGCAGCGCTCTCGCCAGAAGTCCCGGCTTACGGCGGTCTCTTTGACAAGCCGTTCACGGCCTCTGCTGTGCCAGACACAGTTTTGGCAAAGGCGCTCGAAGCACATGTTGCAGGCTTGGTTCCGACCAATTCTCGTGATTTCGTCGCGCCCGATCTGGAGCACGCGGTCGACATTCTGACCGTTCCAAAAGCGCTCACCTCAGACCACTTTGCCGTGATCTATGATTACGATGAGGCTGGTCTCGACCCTGCTCCGCAGATGGGCAGCCGCAGCTTGGGCCTTCAGAAATCAGACGAAGGTCTGCCAAGCAACCGCTTCTCTTTGGCACGAAACTAATCTTGCCTCCCACCGTTCAACACGGTGGGAGTTGCTATCTGCGGTGCGTGCCGGCTGCGCTTATCCTGCGCTAAGCTTTCCAGACAAGTCATGCCGCATTGCCATTGCTTCTGACGCCGCCTAGAACAGGCGGCGATTTTCTTCCTTTCGACGGGGACCAGCTTGGCCGAAAAGCCCGATACACCGCTGCTCGACAAAGTGACGACACCAGCGGAACTGCGTGCGCTGCCGCGCGAGCAATTGCGCCAGCTGGCCGATGAGCTGCGTCTGGAAATGATCGACGCCGTTTCCGTGACCGGTGGCCACTTGGGCGCTGGCCTTGGCGTGGTCGAGCTGACCGTCGCCCTGCACGCCGTCTTCCAAACCCCGCATGATCGCATCATCTGGGACGTTGGGCACCAGGCTTACCCGCACAAAATCCTCACTGGCCGTCGCGACCGCATCCGCACGCTGCGCCAAAAGGATGGCCTGTCCGGCTTCACCCGTCGCGCCGAAAGCGAATACGACCCCTTTGGCGCAGGCCACTCCTCAACCTCCATTTCTGCCGGTCTCGGCATGGCGGTTGCCTCAGAGCTGCAGTCCACGCCACGCAACGTCATCGCTGTCATTGGTGACGGCTCGATGTCCGCAGGCATGGCCTATGAAGCCATGAACAATGCAGGCGCCATGGATGCGCGCCTCATCGTCATTCTCAACGACAATGACATGTCGATTGCCCCGCCAACCGGGGCTTTGCGCAGCCATCTGGCGCGCCTCGTCTCTGGCCCGGCCTACCGCAACACGCGGGAAGCCGCCAAAGCTGTCGTCTCAAAACTCCCAGAGTTTTTCCACGAGCCAGTTCGGAAAACCGAAGAGTTCGCTCGGTCTTTCTTCACCGGCGGCACGCTGTTTGAAGAGCTGGGCTTTTATTACATCGGCCCAATCGACGGCCATAACCTTGATGACCTCATTGTCATTCTGGAAAATGCCCGCGATTTCCCCAAGGGTCCAATTCTGATCCATGCGGTGACGAAAAAGGGCAAGGGCTACGCTCCGGCTGAGAACGCCGCCGACAAATATCACGGCGTCAATAAGTTCAACGTCGTCACCGGCGCTCAGACCAAGGCCGCGTCCAACGCGCCGTCCTACACCTCGGTCTTTGCCTCTTCACTCATCCAGGAAGCCGAAGCGGATAGTCGCGTTGTCGCTGTCACCGCCGCTATGCCTTCGGGCACCGGGCTCGACAAATTCGCCGAGCTCTTCCCGAGCCGCATTTTCGACGTCGGCATTGCCGAGCAGCACGCCGTAACCTTTGCCGCGGGCATGGCAAGCGAAGGGCTAAAACCCTTCTGCGCCATCTATTCGACGTTCCTGCAACGCGCCTACGACCAAGTCGTGCACGACGTCGCCATTCAGCATCTGCCCGTTCGCTTCGCTATCGACCGCGCTGGCTATGTTGGCGCCGATGGTCCGACCCACGCTGGCAATTACGATAACGCCTATCTCGGCGCGATCCCCGGCATCGTCCAAATGGCCGCTGCTGACGAGGCTGAGCTCCGCCATATGGTTGCGACCGCCGCGGCCTATGACAATGGCCCGATCAGCTTCCGCTATCCGCGTGGCGACGGCATGGGCGTCGACATGCCCGCGCGTGGCGAAATTCTGCAGATCGGCAAGGGCCGCATCGTGCGTCAGGGCGCAACGATTGCGCTGCTGTCCTACGGCACGCGTCTCGGTGAAGTGCTTGCAGCCGCAGATAAATTGGCGGCCCTCGGGCTCAACCCCACTGTGGCCGACGCGCGCTTCCTCAAGCCGCTCGATGAGGAACTCATCGCCAAGCTGGCGCAAACCCACGATGTCCTCATCACCACAGAAGAAGGTGGTCAGGGCGGCTTCGGCGCTCACGTGGCGACCTTCCTCGCCTCCAACGGCCTCTTGGACGGCAAGCTCCGCTTCCGCCCGCTGATGATCCCGGATGAATTCCTCGAGCACTCGACACAGGCTGACATGTATGCCCAGTCCGGTCTCGACCGTGCAGGCATCGTCAAAACCGCTCTGACCACGCTCGGTTACGACCAAGCGGCCATGACAGCAGCACTCGCTCAGGTCTAATCCTAGCGCGCATAATGGGTCGGCACGCCGCTGGCGTGCTTGACCGTCTCCATCGAGATGTAGGCAGACATGTCATACATCTCGATACGCCCGACCAGCTGCTTATAGATCACGTCGTAATGCTCGACATTGGGCAGCACCAATTTCATGATGTAATCGAAATTCCCCGTCAGCCGGTGCACCTCGACGATCTCAGGGATCGTATCCACCGCCGCGTGAAATTTCTCGAGCCAGTCCGCAGCATGGCTCCCCGTACGCACAATCACAAAAATCGTCGACGGTAGCCCGATCTTGCCCCGATCGAGCTCCGCCCTGTTGTGCCGGATAATGCCGTCTTCTTTCAGCTTGGCGATACGGCGAGAACAGGCGCTGGGCGAGAGGGACACCGCCTCGGCGATCTCATTGAGCGGCGTATCCGCATTGGCTTGCAGCAGGCTTAGAATCTGCCGATCACGCTCATCGAGCATCGTAACACTCCATTAATTCGTCGCCAGTTTGCACAAAACGCCTAAATTGCGCAACTAACTTGCGTCATCACCACCAAAGCGGCCTAAAAACTCAATTTTGAGGCGACCACTTGCAGGCACACTAGTCTTTAAGAATTTCGGAGTTGTGTGATGAAAACCATTGGCTTGATCGGCGGTATGAGCTGGGAATCCACCGCTGTGTATTACCGCCGTATCAACGAGGAGATCCGCCGTATGCGTGGCGGGTTGGCCTCAGCAGAGATCGCGATGCGCTCGCTCGATTTCACCACAGTCGTTGCCCTCCAAAAGGCCGACCGTTGGGAAGATGCTGGCAATCTCTTGGGCCACGCCGCCGCAAGCCTCAACCGCGCTGGCGCGGCCTGTGTGCTCATCTGCACCAATACCATGCACCTGGTCTCCAAGCCCGTCGCTGACATGGCTGGCGTTCCGCTGATCTGCATCATCGAAGAAACCGCCAAGGCGCTGAAGGCAGACGGCCGCAAGCGCCCACTCCTCTTGGCAACGCGCTACACCATGGAACACGGCTTTTATGCCGAACGCATGGCCAAGCTCGGCATCGAGATTGTCACCCCGGACGCAGAAGACCGTCAGATCATCCACGACGCCATCTTCGACGAGCTGTGCCAGGGCAAAATCCTCGACACCAGCCGCGAGAAATACCTCGGCATTATTGAAAAGATGAAGTCCCGCGGCATCGACAGCGTCATTCTGGGCTGCACTGAAATCTCGATGCTGGTCGATCCAGACAAGCTCGGTATTGCCGGCTACGATTCCACCATCATTCACGCCGATGCGGCCGTCCGCTTCGCGCTCGCCAACGACCTCGAGATCGCGGCCTAAATTATGTGTCGGTTCCTCGCCTATACCGGAGAGCCGATTTATCTCGACACCCTGCTCATCGAGCCGGAAGCGTCACTCGTCAGTCAGTCGCTTTCGGCGCGTGAAGCCAAAACCGTCGTTAATGGCGACGGATGTGGCATTGGATGGTATGGCGCCCGGCCCGAGCCGGGTGTTTACCGCGGCACCCTCCCTGCTTGGTCCGATGCCAACCTAGCCTCGCTCTGCCGGTCGGTGGAGGCGAGGCTTTTTCTTGCCCATGTGCGTTCGGCCACATCGGGGGAAGTCTCCTTCTCCAATTGCCATCCCTTCTCGGCGGGCAAACATCTCTTCATGCACAATGGCCAGATCGGCGGCTATCCAGCCATTCGCCGCTCGGTCGAAGCCCTCATTCCCGATCCGATCTATGGTCGCCGTCGCGGCAATTCTGACAGCGAGGCGATTTTCCTCTCCGCGCTCGGACAAGGGCTGGATACAGACCCTGCCCGTGCCATCGCCAGAACGCTCGAAGCCTGTCACCGCCTTCAGATCAATGAGGGGATCACCGAAGCGCTGCGTTTCACCGCCATTTTGAGCGACGGCGAAAATCTCCATGCCTTCCGCTGCGCCAGTGACGATAGGCCCCCCAGCCTTTACTGGCGCCACATGTCCGGCGGCATAGCCGTGGCGTCCGAGCCTTTCGTCAGCAATGAGAATGAGTGGCACGCCGTCCCTGCCAATTGTCATATGACCATCGGCAAGGACATCGCTTTCGAAGACTTTATGATTGCCTGGTAATGATCAAAGCCTTTCGATCCAATTAGGACGTTGTTCATCCGGCAGGCGCAGAATTCAGACAGATCAGCTGAGATACGCCATGACAATTTCCGCCCTATCAACCGCCACCCACGGCATGGCGCGTGCGACCAGCCAACTTCAGCACAGTGCCAATCAGATTGCGCGCAGTGGCATTCCCGGCGCCGAGGTCGACATCGGCAATGAACTCATTAGCGCCATGACCGCAGAAACCGACTTCAAGGCCAATGTCAAAGTCGCTAACGCCGCGCAAAACATGACAAAATCGCTGATCGACATCTTGGCCTAGGCGCATAAAAAAACTCCCGCACCAGGGCGGGAGTTTTGTTTAACGGCAGGGCAATTCTTAGTCGTCGGACGGAGCGTCCACCATGCCTAGCGCGCTCATGTAGAGCTCGAGAATCGCTTCCTGCTCCATGCGCTCGTTGTGATCCTGCTTACGGATCGTCACGATCTTGCGCAGGATCTTGGTGTCAAAGCCATTGCCCTTGGCTTCGGCATAAATTTCCTTGATATCAGCGGCAATTGCCGCCTTTTCTTCTTCCATACGCTCGATGCGTTCGATGAACGCACGCAGCTGGTCCTGTGCGACGCTGTCTTCGACGGCCATGATAACCTCTTGTAGATCGCTGCCGAAACTGGCGGCTTGGCGCCTGTTTTGACTCGGAGAAATGAATAAATAGTCTTGTTCCCCATCAACCCCAAGGGCGGTTTGGGTTCAACCCCTTTGTGCGCGGATTCACACAGCGCGCCACCGCTTGTGATAACAACTCCATGTTTCCGTCATATCGAGGCGTTATCAGTTGACCTCACCTTCCGCTTAGGGTCAAAACGGTAGTACATTTTTCAATGAATTCGGGATCGCACGTGCGCCGCATCCGCCTCGGATCTGCAATTTTGCTTGCGAGTTTTGGTGGCTTTTTTGCCCTGGCTGTGCCCGCCAAGGCAGACCTCCGCATTTGTAACGAAACTGGAAACCTCATATCAGTCTCGCTCGGCTATCGTGCAGAGCGTGGCTGGATGAGTGAAGGCTGGTGGCAAGCCCCTCCTGGCGACTGTCGCGTTCTCTACCAAGGCGACCTGCAACAACGCTTTTTCTATCTCTACGCTGTTGACGATGTCGGCGGCGGATCTTGGGATGGCGAAGTGTTCATGTGTACCAGAGACGAGACCTTCACGATATTCGGGGTTGAGGATTGCCTCGCCCGCGGGTATGAGCGCACCGGGTTCTTTGAAATTGACACGCAGAACCGTACCGACTGGACGCTACAATTGACCGAAAGCGATGGTCTACCAAGCGTTGTCGGCCCGGACTTGGGCGAAGATCTTGAAGAGCCAGCTTTTCTGGTAGACCCCGACGCACCTCTAACTTCAGAAGACACGGACACGCAATGAGACGGATCAGACGCGCGAAGATCCTCGCAACCCTCGGGCCAGCAAGTCACGAGGAGACTATGATCGAGGAGCTGGCCAAGGCCGGTGCCGACGTCTTCCGGATCAATATGAGCCATGCGAGCCACGAGGTTCTGCATCAGACCGTCAAGCGGATCCGCAATGTCGAAGCGCGTCTCAAGCACCCAATCGGCATTCTTGCCGATTTGCAGGGCCCCAAACTGCGCGTCTGGAAGTTCGCACAGGGCTCTATCAATCTCGTCGCAGGCCAAAAGTTCACGCTCGATAGTCAAAATGACGATCAGGGCAACGAACAGCGCGTTTACCTGCCGCATCCAGAAATCATCGAAAGCGTCTCGGTCGGCGACCGTCTCCTGCTAGACGATGGCAAGCTGCAGCTCAAGGCTACTAAAGTCGGAGGCGGCGCCATTGAGACTGAAGTCGTCTATGGCGGCAAGCTCTCGGACAAGAAGGGCGTATCCCTTCCGGACACCCTGCTCCCCACCGGCGCACTGACCGAAAAAGATCACGCTGACCTTCTCGAAGCCCTCAAGGCTGAAGTCGATTGGATCGCGCTCTCCTTCGTGCAGCGCCCAGAAGACATTATCGACGTCCGCAAGATCGTTCAGGGTCGCGCTGGCGTTATGGCCAAGATCGAAAAGCCACAGGCAATCGAGCGCCTTGAGGACATCGTCAAGCTGTCTGACGCCATCATGGTTGCCCGTGGCGATCTCGGCGTTGAATTGCCGCTGGAAACGGTCCCTGGCCTTCAGAAGCGCATGATCCGCATGTGCCGTCGCTACGGCAAGCCGGTGGTCGTCGCCACCCAGATGCTGGAATCGATGATCACTGCACCGGTCCCGACCCGTGCAGAAGTTTCGGACGTCTCCATCGCAGTGTTCGAAGGCGCTGACGCTGTCATGCTCTCGGCAGAATCCGCATCGGGCCAGTACCCGATCGAAGCTGTCGCGACCATGAACAAGGTGGCCATCGCCGTTGAAAGCGATGCAAACTACCGTGGCATTATCCGCGCCGCTCAGACCGAGCCAGAAGCAACTGCCGCGGATGCGATTTCCGCGGCAACCCGTCAGGTCGCAGAAACGCTCGATCTGGCCGCAATTCTCACCTACACCGCATCCGGCTCGACCGCGATCCGTGCAGCCCGTGAGCGCCCCTCCAAGCCAATCATTGCACTGTCGCCAAACCTTCGCACCATTCGCCGCCTGTCGGTGGTCTGGGGCATCCATTGCGTTCAAACTGAAGACGCAGTGAACCTCGAAGACATGGTCGATCGCGCTTGCGTCATCGCTTATCAGGAAGGCTTTGCCCGCCCAGGCGACCGCATTGCCATCACTGCAGGTGTGCCACTGGGCACTCCTGGCGCCACCAATATGCTGCGCATCGCCTTCGTCCGTCAGGATGGCGCTGGCTCCAGCTAAACGCTGCAAGCCTAGTATGAATATGAAAAGCCCGCCTTTCGGCGGGCTTTTCTTTGGGACTCAGGAAGGTGCCCGCATTAGAAGTGGTAGTTGATCCCAAGCTTACCGATATGCGCCTTGGCGTGAATGTCATAGGGGTCGTTACCCAGCGCGCCGACTGGCGCGGTCTTTTTGCCGTAATCGACATAATTATATTCGGCCTTGAGCGAAATCGCCTCGGTAACCTTGACCTCGGCGCCAACGCCTGCCGTCCAGCCGACAAAACCGGCCGAATAAATACCATCGGTGCCTGTGAGTGCTGGCGTTGTCTTACCCACGCCCTCAGCGACGGCAAGACCAGCTGTACCAAACAGCAACACCGAGTCTAAGGCGATGCCGGCACGAGCCCGCAGCGTCCCGGACCAGCGAATATCTGCCGAGCAATCGGAAGTCGTCAGGATCACGCATGCGGTTGTGCCGGTAGCACCGGACCAGCCCAGATCGGCTTCAGCACCAAAAACCAGCTGCTCATATTGATAGTTAGTACCAACAGTGACGCCGAGCCCTGCGCCGCGCATTGTAACGTCTGTCACAACACCGCTACTCGTATTTGTCGTACTGGTTATGCCGCCCGTGTAGGAGCCGTACACACCAGCATAAAACCCTGTCCAGTCATGTGCCGGACCTGCATAGGCAATCGCAGAATTGCCAAAATCTGGCAGATACAAGTCGGCAGCAACAACCGGTGTTACTGAAAAAACTAAAACAATTGACCCTAAAAGCTTACGCATAACCCCTCCGGAATTTCCGAGGAGCATGAACATTTATAGTTAATACGCAGTTACGCGCAAATATTCAGCCTCAGCCCACGCGACCGCATCCTGAGAGCGCTAAAACTCACGCTCTGAAGGCGAAAACATTGTTCACTTGATCGGTGGAATAGTAGTCCGCTTCAATCGCATCCTTAAGGCGCGTCAGATCGCGGGTAATACAGGCGATAGTGTCGTGAAAAGAATCAACCGACATGTCGGAGCGCTGAACGAAGGTGAACCGCACCTCCGTCTTTTCGCCATAGCGCATAGCGCGCATTGGCATAAACAACGGTATCTCTCCGGGCCGGAACACCGCATGGTCATAAATGCCGTTTCCGAGGCCGGGAACGAAGCGGATATACCTCACCCCGCCGAAGGTCACTTCGGCCAGCCAGTCCCCACCCTCTTGCTTTCTATACGTCCCGGGAACCACGGCGGCCCATTTGCCGAAGTTCTTTGGGTCAGACATGAACGTATCAACCTGGCGATACGGCCTGTCCACAGTCACCGTAAGCGTGTGCGATAGCGGCATCAGGTCCCCCAACCTTCACCAGCCCAATAAAAAACAAGGCCCGCATGTTTATGCGGGCCTTGTCAAGCAATTCTTGCTGGGAAGCGTATTAGCCCTGACGGGCCTTGAAGCGCTTGTCCACCTTGTTAATGATGTAAACCCGGCCGCGACGGCGGACGAGTTTATTCGCGCGATGGCGCGTCATCAACGCCTTGAGCGAGTTGCGGATCTTCATCTTGGTATCCTCGGTCAAACAAAAGAGGCGCCTAGGCGCCCGGAAACTTGCCCCTTCATAGGGAATACGTCGGAGCCTGTCAACGCGGCAGACGCGCAGAAATCCTAAACTCTAGACTCTTGTCTATTCTGGCCCTGTCCTGTGGAAATCCCGAGCAATTACAGGCCATGAGGCGTGGATTTCGCGCCATTTCGGGCAATCGGGACCCTGTGCGCGGCGTCAACAAGACATCAATTACAAAGGAGCGGGGGCGAGTCTGAGACTCACCCCCGCTCCATTTAAGCCTGCCGGACGCTTTACGCTGCCGACTGCGCAGCCTTGCGGAGGCGACGCCGTTCTTCACGCCGCTCCATCTCAACAACCGGATCTGGAACCGGCACGGCCGCGATCAGCTTCTTGGTGTAGGCATGCTGTGGATCTTCCACCACCTGCGCCACGTCGCCAATTTCCACCACTTCCCCGAGATAGAGCACCATCACGCGCTGCGCGATGTGCCGAACCACGGCGATGTCGTGGGAGATGAAGAGCATGGAGATGCCAAGCTCTTTCTGGAGGTCCATGAGAAGGTTGATCACCTGCGCCCGGATCGACACGTCGAGCGCTGATACGGCCTCGTCACACACCACCAGCTTGGGGTTGGTGATCAAGGCGCGCGCAATACCGATACGCTGACATTGGCCGCCCGAGAACTCGTGCGGGTATTTGTTGATCATCGAGCCCTGCAGCCCAACCTTCTCCATCATATGGATCACGCGTGCTGTGCGTTCGGCCTTAGTCACACGCGGCTCATGGGTCTGCAACGGCTCGGCGATGATCGCCCCTGCCGTCATACGCGGGTTCAGCGACGCCAGTGGGTCCTGAAACACCATCTGAATGTCCTTGCGCAGAGCCAGAAGCTCGTTGCTGGTCATGGTCTGGATGTCTTTACCCAAATAGTGCGATGTGCCCCCGGTTGCCTGCACCAGCCGCGACACGGCTCGCGCGAGCGTCGACTTTCCAGAACCCGACTCGCCGACAATACCCAGTGTCTCGCCCGCATAGAGGTCGAACGAGACATTCTTGACCGCATGCAGGACGCGTTTCTTGCCGAAGAGCGTGCTTGGCGGAAGACTAAAGTCCACGCTGATATCGCGGACTTTCAGAATTGGTTCGCGGTCACTCATGCTTGGCGCGCCCCTGTCATGAAGTCATAGGAGACGGTGGAAAGACGCTCGACTCGCTTGTCCAAGCGCGGCAATGCCGCCAACAGGCCCTTGGTATAGGGATGCTCGGGACTGGCGAAAATATCGGCGGTCTTGCGATATTCCATCACCTTACCCCCAAACATCACCAGCGTGTCCTCACACGTGCCCGCGACAATCCCAAGATCGTGAGTAATCAGGATGATCGACGTCCCGAAATCCTCTTGCAGATCCACGAGAAGATCGATGATTTCAGCCTGAACTGTCACGTCGAGGGCTGTTGTGGGCTCGTCAGCGATGAGCAATTCCGGGCTACACAGCAGCGACATTGCAATCATCACACGCTGACGCATGCCGCCCGAGAACTCATGCGGATAAAGGTGGATGCGATTCTTCGCATCGGTAATCCGCACTGCCTCAAGCAGGCGCACGCTTTCCGCGAGCGCCGCATTGTAGCTCATGCCCTTGTGGAGCTGCAGAACCTCGGTCATCTGCCGCGAGATGCGCAGATAGGGGTTCAGCGACGTCATCGGGTCCTGGAAGATGATACCAATACGCTTGGCGCGATATTCGTTGAGCTGCTTGCGGGGGAGATTGAGAATCTCCTTGCCATCAAACTTCACCGAACCAGAGGCATGACCATTTTTGGGCAAAAGGCCCATAATGGCGAAAGCGCCCTGCGTTTTACCAGATCCCGACTCGCCAACGATGGCCAGTGTTTTGCCCTTCTCGAGCGTATAGGAAAGGTCCCGCACGCCCTCGATGATGCCATCGGGGGTTTCGAACTCGACCTTGAGGTTTTTGACTTCTAGTAGTGCCATGGTCAGCCTCCTATCGGTCCTTGGGGTCGAGCGCGTCACGCAGACCGTCACCGATATAGGTGAGACAGAACAGCAGCGTGATCAGCACAGCGGCTGGCGCAAGCATCAACCAAGGCATCACTTCGGCAACTGGCGCACCAGCCGAGATCAGCGTACCGAGCGAGGTTTGCGGCTCCTGCACACCCAGACCGAGATAGGAGAGGAAGCTCTCCGCGATGATGATTTCTGGAATGGTCAGCGTCGCATAGATCACAACCGGACCGGTCAGGTTCGGTACGATGTGACGCATGATGATGGTGAAAGGCTTGACCCCACCAGCGCGCGCGGCCTCGACAAACTCTTTCTCCTTAATGGAGAGCGTTTGCCCACGCACAATACGCGCCATGGTGAGCCATTCGATCGCACCAATGCCAATAAACAGCAGCACCGGGTTACGACCGAACATCACCACCAAAATGATGACGAAGAGGATGTAAGGCAGCGCATACATAATATCGACAAAGCGCATCATGATGGCGTCAACGCGCCCACCATAATAGCCTGCGACGGCTCCGTAGACGACACCGATGGTTACCGAAACAAGCGTCGCAACAAAGGCCACGACCAAGCTCATCTGCGTGCCTTGCAGCACACGAGCGAGCATGTCGCGCCCGTTCTGGTCTGTGCCAAGATAATGGCCAGCGTCAAAATCAGGCGGCTTGCGAATATTGCTCCAGTCGACCTGGGAATAGCCCCATGGCACAAGATACGGCCCAATGAAGGCGACAAGGATAATTGTTACGAGAATGAAGATGGAGATCACCGCCATCTTATTCTTTTTCAAGCGATTGAACGCGTCCTGCCCCAGCGAGCGACCCTTTGGCGCTTCGGTGGCCAGCTTTTCAGCATAGGCGGTGAGAACGTGGTCTTTACCGGTAAAACCAGCCATCAGCGGTACCTCACCCTTGGGTCAAGCCAAGCGTAGACGAGGTCCACGAGCAGATTGAGCGCGAGAATAATGAACATGTAGAGGATGGTGGTCCCCAGAACGACGCCATAGTCGCGGTTGAGCGCAGCTGTGACGAAATATTTGCCGATACCCGGCAGGCCGAACACCTGCTCAACGGCGAGAGAGCCAGTGAGGAGATAGGAAAGGCCAGGTCCAAGATAGGACACGACGGGCAGCAGTGCCGGCTTGATCGCATGGCGCATCAGCACCAGACGTTCGCCAAGCCCTTTCGCACGTGCCGTGCGGACATAATTGGTACCGAGCGTTTCAATCATTGAGCCGCGCATCAGGCGCGAGATACGCCCAGCGTGTGGCCAAGCCAAAACTGTGACAGGCAGAACCAAGTGGGCCCAGGAGCCGCTGACCCAACCGCCCGCAGGCACCCATTTCAGATAAACGCCGAACCAGAGCTGGAGCAGTGCCGCCATCAGGAAGTTCGGGATCAGCACGCCGATCATCACGCCCAGCACCAACACATAGTCGGGCCACTTATTCTGATAAGCGGCAGCAACCATGCCCGCGATCATGCCGACAATCGTCGCGATCACAAATGCCGACAAAGCCATGGTGAGGGTGAAGGGAAAGCCGATCGAGATGAGTTCGCTAACGTTGAACCCGTCGATCACCATCGATGGGCCAAGGTCGCCCTGCAGCAAACGCCACACGTAGAGGAAATACTGAACGATCAACGGCTGATCGAGATTGTAGTGCGCTCTGAGATTGGCGAGCACTGTTGGCGGGAGCGCGCGCTCACCGTCGAACGGACCACCGGGAGCTAGGCGGAGAATGAAGAAGCAGGCGGTCACAGCGATCAAAGCGATAGGGATCGCCGACAAGACACGCCGAAAGGCATATGCCAGCATTTATAGCGAACTCCTTGGCCGAAGAGGCGAAGCACCTCTCCCGGACAAAAGCGCCGTGGGGGCCTTTTGGCCCCCACGGTCTCAAAAAACTTAACTTCGGTTACTCGGACTTAGACAGCCAGCGGGTACGGAAGATGTTCTTCGGATTTGCTTCAAAGCCCGAAATCTTTGGCGAGACGACGTCCTTAGACACGTACCAGTAGATCGGGATTGCAGCGAACTCATCCATGGCGATCTTTTCAGCTGCAGCGAGCAGTTCGCCACGCTTTACCAGATCAAGTTCGGTCGAAGCCTGGACCATCAGCGCATTGAACTCGTCGTTCGAATAGCGACCGTAGTTATTGCCCCAGTTGATCGTACCGGCCTGATCAACGCCGTCCTTGAGAAGGTCGAGCGTGTTGGATGGATCGTTGTAGTCGAGCAGCCAGCCAGCGCGGCCAATTTGGAAATCGCCTGCGCGCAGAGCGTCGTAGTGCACTGCGGTTTCAGCGTTGAACAGCTCGATCTTAACACCCAGCGGTTCCCACATGGCAGCAAGTGCCACAGCGATACGCTGGTGGTTGTCGTTGGTGTTGTAACGCAGCTGCAAGGTCAGCGGCTTGTCTGGGCCGTAACCGGCTTCAGTCATCAGTGCCTTGGCCTTTTCGACGCGCTCTTCATATGGCGTGTCAGCCCAAGCTGGATGGTAAGCATTTTCAACATAGTTGGAAGTGCCCGGTGGGACCCAACCATAAGCTGGCAGCTCGCCCGTACCCAGAATATCTGGCCCGATCACGTCGCGAACGACGGTGGTCGAGAGCGCTTCACGGATACGAACGTCGGAAAGAACTTCGCCTTCTTCCTGGTTCAGCACGTAGTAATAGATGCCCAGGAATGGCGTGACGTGTGCCTGACCAGGCATGTTGTCCTGCAGCCACTGATACTGGTCAGATGGGAAGTCGGTCAGAATGTCGAATTCGCCAGCGCGGTAGCGGTTAAGCGCTGCAGCCTGATCTTCCAAAACGTGGTAGAAGACTTCGTCGATCTTCACGTTCGAAGCGTCGTAATAGTCAGCGTTCTTTTCAGAGCGAACATACGAACCTGGCAGCCATTCCTTGATCAGGTATGGGCCGTTGCCGATGATGTTTTCGACCTTAGTCCAATCGTCGCCAACCTTCTCAACCAAGTGCTTTGGCACTGGGTAAGCGGTGTAGTGCGTCAGCGCTTCAAGGAAGAATGGGGTCGAAGCTTCCAGCGTGATTTCGAGCGTCTTGTCGTCGATTGCCTTGACGCCAAGTTCGTTCAAATCAGCGATTGTGCCCGAGTTGATCTTTTCAGCGTTCTTGATCGGGAACTGCAGATACGCGTAGTCGGCAGCAGTCTTTGGATCAAACAAGCGCTGGAATGCGAACACGAAGTCGCCAGCGGTCACTGGGGTGCCGTCCGACCAAGCAATACCGTCACGCAGGTGGAAGGTATAGACTGTGCCGTCTTCCGAAATATCCCAGGACTCGGCCTGGCCCGGAATAGCTTCAGCGCTTGGGCTTTCGGTGAGCAGACCTTCGATGTAGTCGCCGATAACGCGGTTTTCCCAGTCGCCCGACGCCTTATGCGGGTCCAGAGTTCCCGGATCACCACCGTTGTGCAACTGCAGTGTCACAGCAGAAGCTGCCGTGCTCATCAACAACGCCATAACGCCGGCGGTCGCGACTGCCTTAAAAGCTGTCGTGAACTTCATATGGTCCCATCTCCTATAATTATCCCTTGGGGGAAGTTGTTCATTGCCCAACTTCAACTCAGCTTGGCAGTTCCTTTGCCAAGATCATTGGACGGTATCGTGCAAATCCGTCTACTGACAAGTGAAACTTGCCAGAACTCAAAACAACTATGAAATATCTGTTCATACGAACAGTTAGGCTTGAACTATGTGGTGCCACAACAGCCTGATTTCGCGCGGCAAACAGGTTTGTGAATACAAAGCGGGGGCACCCTCGAAAATCAAGGCGCGCCCGCTATTGTTCAGCATGTCTAAGCGGACATCACATTTGAAAAAGATAGATCACTACAGCCACAGCAAGGAGCACAGCGAAAGGTAACCAACTCGGCCAAGTCTGTTTAGGCTTGGGCGCTTTTGGTTCTGGCTTCTTCTCAGGGCGACGGAATTTTACGACGTTATCACTCATGCCGCTCCCTCTACCAGAGCAGTCACGCCCATGCCACCGGCAGTGCACACCGAGATCAAGGCTTTCTTACCAGCCTGCCCCGAAACCAGCTTTGCCGTCAGTCCCAAAATACGCGCCCCCGTCGCTGCAAATGGGTGCCCATAGGCAAGGCTCGAGCCCTTCACATTGATCTTTGCGCGATCAATCGGGCCAAGAACGTCGTTACGCCCAAGAACGGTGCGGCAATATTCGGGATCATTCCAAGCCTTAAGCGTACACAAGACCTGCGCTGCGAACGCCTCATGAAGCTCGAAGTAATCGATATCGGCAAAGCTCAGCCCCGCCCGATCGAGCATGTCGCTTGCCGCAATCGTCGGTGCCATCAACAGCCCTTCGCCATGGGCGAAGTCATTTCCCGCCACACGGCCTGTGGTGAGGTAAGCAAGGATCGGCAAACCCCGCGCTTTGGCCCAGTCTTCACTCGCCAAAAGCACGCTGGCCGCGCCATCGGTGAGCGGGGTCGAATTGCCCGCGGTCAACGTGCCGTTGCCAGAGGTTTTGTCAAAGGCCGGTTTGAGCGTCGCCATTTTTTCAAGATTGGCGTCGGCCCGCACGTTATTGTCCCGCACAAGGCCCGCATGCTGCACCACGAGATCGTCGTGGAAGCCCTCTTCATAGGCAGCGCTGGCGTTGCGATGGCTGGCAACAGCCAGCGCATCTTGATCGGCCCGCGCAATGTTCCATTCGCGCGCCATGAGCTCGCAATGTTGACCCATCGATAGGCCCGTGCGCGGTTCGTTGACCGAGGGCGCAACCGGCGTCAGCTCGCCAAACGAAAACCCTTTGAAAGCCTTGAACTTGTCGCCCGGAGTTTTCCCAGCATTCACATTGAGAAGGCGATGCTGAAACTTCGGCCCGAAAACAATTGGACTGTCTGACACGCAGTCTGAGCCCGCCGCAATACCGCTATCGATTTGGCCAGAAGCAATCTTACCGGCCAAAACCAAGGCCGCCTGCAAACTGGTACCGCAGGCAATCTGCATGGTCGTTCCCGGCGTGCGCGGCGACAGCCCGGCGTCGAGCAAGGCTTCTCGCGCGATATTGAAATCGCGCGAATGATTGATCACTGCCCCGGCGATAACTTCATCAATCTTTTCGCCTTTAAGCCCATATTTGTCGGAAAGCCCGCGCAGCGTCCCCGCCAACATCGAGAGGTTGCTTTCCTCGACATATGCCGTACCGCCGCGTGCAAACGGAATGCGGGCCGAACCGACAATGGCAACGCGTTTCACTTCAGTCATTGTCTTTCCCCTCACGCCCGGCCGTCTGCACGGGCCTTCATTGGACCACCCAGAAATGGCGCAAAACCCGTGCCGAAAATCACACCGATATCGGCCAGTTCAGGCGAGGCCACCACGCCTTCACGGACCACAATTTCGGTCATATCAACCAGTGGTTTGACCAGCTCGCGGCCCAGCCCGACGAGATCAGGATGCTCTGGCGCTGCATCTTTGACCGCTTTGCCGTCCTTCCACGAATAGAAGCCCTCGCCGGACTTCCGCCCGAGCTTGCCTTGCGCAATCAGCGTGGCAAAAATGCTGTTTTCCGGCACCGCATGCCCGAGCTCAGTCGCAACCGACTTGCCCACATCCAGCCCAACCGTATCCATCAACTCGATCGGCCCCATCGGCATGCCAAAGGCAACTGCTGCCGCGTCGAGCAATTCCTTGCTTTCGCCCGCTTCAACGCGCTCCACAGCGCCCAGCATGTAAGGCATGAGCACACGGTTCACGAGGAAGCCCGGTGCAGACTTCACCACCACTGGCGATTTTCCGATAGCCAGCGCAAAAGCTGCGCCCTTACCAATGGCTTCATCGTCATTAAAGGTAGAGCGGATCACCTCAACCAATGGCAGTTGCGCCACTGGATTAAAGAAGTGCAAGCCGATCAAGCGGCTGGGGTCCTTGAGCGCTTCGGCGATGCGTTCAAGCTCAATCGACGAAGTGTTCGTCGCGAGGATCGCACCCGGTTTCAACTTGCCTTCGACGCCAGAGAAAATGCTCTGCTTGACCTCAAGCTTTTCCACCACCGCCTCGATGATCACATCGGCGCGCGGCACTCCTGTGCCATGCGGATCAGGGGTGAGGCGCAGCATCGCCGCATCGACCTCGTGTTTTTTCTTATAGCGTTTTTTAAAGAGCTTCTTGGCCCGATCCAGCGCCGGCTGAATGCGCTCTAAATCGAGATCCTGAAGCGTCACACTCATCCCGCGATAAGCGCACCACGCGGCAATATCGCCGCCCATGACGCCTGCCCCGATGACGTGAACACGCGCAAATTTCGCGCCCTTCAATCCCTGCTTTTTGAGCTTTTCAGAGAGAAAGAACACACGACGCAAATTGCTCGCGGTCGGGCCACCCATCAGTGGGGTGATAGCTTCGATTTCGCCGCGTGCCATCGCGCGCCAATCATTGCCATGCTCCTCGAACAAATCGATGAGCGCATAGGGAGCCGGATAATTCGCCTTTGGCGCCTTTTTGGCCGCCTGCTCGCGCATCTTATTGGCGATAAATCCACGAACACCGGGCAGAGCCATGGCCTTCTTATACGGCGCGGCTTGCTCGGATTTGCGCTTTTGCAGCACAGCCTTGCGGCCTTCCCAGGCCAGCATATCGCGATGCCGCACCAGCTTATCGACAAGGTTGAGGCCACGCGCTGCCCCGGCGCGCAGCATTTTTCCCGTGAGCATGATCTGCATGGCATCAACCGGCCCGGCCTGCCGGATAGAGCGTCCAGTCCCGCCAAACCCGGGGAAAATCCCAAGGTTGACCTCAGGGAAGCCAATACGAGTTTTCTCGTCATTGACGGCAATACGGTAGTGGCAGGCCAGTGCTAGCTCTAGCCCCCCGCCCAAGCAGAACCCATGAATACCGGCCACAACCGGAATCTTGAGGCTCTCCAAGCGCTGGAAGATCGTGTGGGTGCGACGCAGCGCGTCGGGCAGAACCGAGAAGTCACTCAGACTATCAAACTCGGCGACATCGGCGCCCGCGATAAAACCGCTGTCTTTGCCGGAGAGCAGAACAACGCCGATCAACTCGCCGGTCGTCTGCATCTCCTCAAAATGGGCAACCAGTGCTTCCAATTCCATCAGCGCCGCACGGCTAAGCGTGTTAACCGGCGCGTCTGGAGTATTGATCGTTAGCCAACCAATCTTTTCGAGATCGATAGTGAAATTCCAGAACTTGGTCTCTGCGATTGCAGTTGCCATTCTTTCCTCCGATCCCTATTCCGCCGCCGACCGTGGCGCGGTCTTATCCAACACGGTCATCGCAAAATCATCAACCTGCACCGCGCGCTCGGTGGCCTCGTCGGCCGCCCGCATGATGCCCGCCTCATTGTCGTTGAGCACGCCAGCGGCCACCGCATCAGCAATCGCGTCACGATCAAGACGACGCTCGATAACACCCTTACGCGATGCCTTGATGAAGCGCGTTTCGATCTCTTCGGCGTCGACGACCTTCTTGAACGCATCCTCCAAGACCCCGGTCACATCATCAGGATCATTGGAGATATAGACGCCCGTTGTCAGGCGATCGCGGAACCCACCCGGCACCAACACAGCCTTAGCCAGGCGATAGTTGGCCCTGTCGGACGCGCGCTTTGCGTGGCGGCCAAAGGGGAAGCAGAGGATACGCATCGCCCAAGCAAAGACGGGGTTCGGGAAATTATCGAACACCTCGCCGAAGGTTTTTTCGATATTGGCAATGCGGTCGGCGATGATGCTGTCGACCAGTGCCTTATCTTCCTCAATGCGCGCTTCCTCGTCAAAACGCTTGAGCGTTGCCGACATCAGATAAAGCTCGCCCAATAGGTCAGCCATGCGGCCCGAAATCTTCTGCTTCTGCTTGAGCGAACCTCCGAGCACCACCGTGGTCCAATCCGCCACCAGCGCAAAGGCCTGCGAATAGCGGTGCAGCTTGCGATAATGCCCCGCCATCGGCCCTTCATTGGGAGACGAGGCGAAAGCGCCATTGCTCACCCCGTGCAGGAAACTCGCCACAATATTGCGCAGCATAAATTTGGTGTGCCCACCAAACGCGAGATCGAACGCGTCGAGGCCCGCCTTGCGGTCCTTGTTCTGAACCGCCTGAATTTCTTTGAGCAAATAAGGGTGCGCCCGCAGCACGCCCTGCGCAAAGGTCATCAGCGTACGGGTGAGAATATTGGCCCCTTCCACGGTGATCGCCACCGGGATCGCCATATACCCGCCAAACAGATAATTCTTCGGACCATCCTGAATGGCGCGCCCGCCTTGAATATCGAAAGCCTCGTCCATGCTGTCGCGCATGGCTTCCGTGGTTGTATATTTGAGCAGCCCCGCGATAACCGCCGGACGCTGCCCTTCATCAACCATCGACGCCGTCAACCGCCGCGCCGCTTCATACATATAGGCGCGCTTAACCATCTCCCCGAGCGGCTCCGCCACGCCTTCCATGATCCCAACGGGGATGCCAAACTGGCGACGGATACGCGCATAAGCCGAAGTGGTGCGCAGCGTTTGTTTGATCGATGTCGTGCCGATCGCAGGCAGTGAAATCGCGCGGCCCGTGGAGAGACACTCCATCAGCATGCGCCAACCCTGGCCGGCATAATCCACACCACCGATCAGATAATCGAGCGGCACGAACATGTCCTTGCCCCGCACCGGACCATTCATAAAGGCCTGGCGCGATGGGAAGTGACGACGACCAATATCAAGGCCCGGATGGTCGCGCGGAACCAGCGCCAACGTGATGCCAACGTCAACACCACGGCCGAGCAGATTGTCCGGATCTTTGAGAAGAAACGCCAAACCAACCAGCGTCGCCACTGGGGCAAGCGTAATATAGCGCTTGTCGAACGACAGCTTGACCCCAAGCACTTCCTGGCCATTCCACATGCCCTTGGTCACAACACCAATATCGCGCATACCGCCGGCGTCAGAGCCGGAGTGAATGCCCGTCAGCGCAAAGCACGGCACATCCTGACCGGTCGCCAGACGATGGAGATATTTTTCCTTTTGTGCCGGTGTGCCGTATTTCTCCAGCAGCTCGCCTGGTCCGAGCGAGTTGGGCACCATAACGGTGATCCCCGCCGCCACCGAACGGCTGGCAATCTTGGACACAATCATCGACTGTGCCTGCGCCGAAAACCCAAGGCCACCGTGTTCCTTGGCAATCAGCATGCCCAGAAATCCCTTGTCGCGCAGGAACTGCCACAACTCAGGCGACAGGTCCGCGCGGTTATGGCGAATATCCCAATCGTCGAGCATCTGGCATGCCTGCTCGGTCGGGCCATCCAAAAAAGCTTGCTCTTCAGCCGAGAGGGTCAGCGGGCGGATTTGGGTCAGTTTGTCCCAGTTCGGACGCCCGGAAAAGAGCTCGGCATCCCAACCGACAGTACCCGCGTCCAGCGCTTCCTGCTCAGTGCGGCTCACCTTGGGGAGAATGGATTTCACAGCGCCATAAACGGGCGTCGTCAGCACCGCGAGGCGCAGTGGCTTTATCGCCAGCAGCAACAGCAGCGCGCCGAAAACAAGCAGGAGCCAGCTCCCGAAGCCCAGAGCATAATTGGCCCCGTCCGCTGTAAAATGGAAACCGGAGGCAAGGCCGATGACCACCACTGCCGCTCCCCATTGCCAAAGCGCACTTTCGCGCACGGCCAAAGCGGCAAAAACGATCAAACTGATCACGATCAGCAACAGGGTCATGCCCCTATCCTCCACAAGCGCGCCACACCCCAGGGGTTGGATCGCCATTGTCTCCTCGCCCGCGAATACTTGCCGCGGCTACTCCTCAGCGCGCACCCAAGGCCTATTCAGAACTCAAGCGCGACGCCCACTTAATTTACTCAAGTTTACGTATACGTCAACTTACACACCAATAGGTTCATCGCCAGTGGTAACGCAAACCTTGATTTGGTGCCCTGAGCAGTCACAAGCGCTCAATTGACGCTAACGTAAACCCGTGGAATAGTTTCCAATACGTGTTGGAAAAATCGACCAAAGAGCCGAACACAAAGTTCATTCAACACGCGAGGGGGACAAGCTGCTCCGCGCAGCGCAGTACTATTGGAGGATTTTCTCTTGGACACTTCTTTGGATACCTCTAAGCAGTCGCGCCCATGGCTCCACAGCTATCCTGAAACGATTGCTTGGGACGCAGAGATCGACACGACCCCAGTCCATGAGCAAATCCTCGCCACTTGCGCGCGCGAACCCAATCGTCTGGCTCTCGACTTCCTAGGCGGAAAAACCAGCTTTGCCTCGCTTGCTGAGCAAATCCGCGCCTTTGCCGGTGCGCTGCAAAAAGAATTCGGGGTCACCAAGGGCACGCGTGTGGCGCTCATGCTCCCCAACACCCCGTTCTACCCCATCGCCTACTACGGTACGCTATTGGCTGGTGGTACGGTGGTGAATTGCAACCCACTCTACACCATCCCTGAGCTGACGCACATCACCCGCAATGCGGGTGCCGACATCATGGTGACGCTCAACCTCGCCAATATCTGCGAAAAGGGCCAAGCCCTTGTCGAAGCGGGTCACATCAAAAAGCTGATTGTCGCGCACTTCCCCAATGCGCTCCCGCTGGTCAAGAAAATCTTGTTCAGTGTTGTTAAGGCCAAAGAGCTGACCAAAATTCCGCGCAGCAACGAGGGCGCGGCGCTGTACTCCTTCGAGGCCCTTCTGGCGAAACGCCACACGCCGACACCGGTACAGATCAATGGCAGTGATATCGCGGTGCAGCAGTACACCGGCGGCACCACTGGCATCCCCAAGGGCGCCCTCCTTACGCACGCCAATATTTCCGCCAACGCCGACCAGGCGCGCCTGTGGTTTTCTCCAGTGTTCAAGACTGGCAACAAGGCCGTGGCGGTACTGCCCTTCTTCCATATCTTTGCCATGACGACTTGCCTCAACATGCCGCTCATTTGCGGCATGTCGGTGTTTATGATGCCGCGTTTTGAGCCCAAGGGCTTCTTGGCCCTGCTTAAACGCGCCAAGCCCGATTTGATGCCCGCAGTGCCGACCCTCATCGCAGCCTTGGTCAACAATTCTAGCTTCACCCGCGAAAACCTCGCCAGCCTCGAGCTCATTGTCTCTGGCGGCGCACCATTGCCAAATGAGTTGCGCGGTCTGTTTGCGCAAAAATCCAGCGGCCGCCTCGTTGAAGGCTATGGCCTCACTGAAGCCTCGCCGGTCGTCTGCTGCGGCCCCTTCTCGGGCGTCAACAAGCCCATGTCCATTGGCCTGCCGCTCCCGGCCACTGACGTTCGCTTCGTCAATATCGACACCAAACAAGTTGTCGGTCTCGGCGAAGATGGCGAGTTGCAGCTCAAGGGCCCGCAGGTCATGGCCGGCTATTTCAACAATGATGAAGCCAATGCCGATGTGTTCATGGACGGCTGGCTGCGCACCGGCGACGTCGGTCACATGGACGAAGACGGCTATGTCTTCCTTGTTGACCGCATCAAAGATCTCATCATTTGTTCAGGCTTTAACGTCTACCCACGCACCATCGAAGAGGCACTCGCGACGCACGAGGCCGTCGAAGAGGTGAACGTCATTGGTGTTCCTGACGAATACCGCGGCGAAGCCCCGGTCGCCTTCATCAAATTGCGCGAAGGCATGTCCACGGACGGCCCCGCGCTAAAGACCTTCTTGGCCGAGAAAATCAACAAACTCGAGATGCCAAAAGAGTTTATCTTTAAGGATAGTTTGCCTAAGACCTTGATCGGAAAGCTCTCCAAGAAAGAGCTCCGTGAAGAATACACACAGCGGAAAGCGCAAAAGTGACCGAAGAGGCCAGCGAGACAAAAGATCTCTTCGCCATTGCCGACCTTGCCAAAGAGTTCGGCATTTCAACGCGTGCAATCCGCTTTTATGAAACCAAGGGTCTACTCAATCCGGAGCGCGTTGGTGCAACCCGCGTCTTTCGGCGTCGCGACCGCGCCCGATTGATCCTAATTTTGCGCGGCAAACGCCTCGGCTTTTCGCTGCGCGATATTTCCGATTACCTCAGCCTTTATGACGCCAACCGCAGTCAACAGGTGAACCTGCTCGCCGAGAAAGTCGATGAGCGCATTGCCCTGTTGGAGCGGCAACGCGATGACCTCGAGACGACGATCCGCGAGCTGCGCGAGATCAAGAACCTGGCGCAAGATCGGCTGGTCAAAACCTAACGCTTCTTTTTATTCGCCCCGATTAAAAAATCCGGCTTCTTGGGTTTCACCCAATTCTTGGGTGGCTCTCGAACAGGCTGATCCGTGCCAAGCCCGATCTGGCCCGGTGGTGCGCGCCCAAAAATGCCATCAGCTTCCCCCTTGAGACGCGCAATTTCATCGCGCAGGGCTGCGGCTTTCTCAAAATCGAAATCGGCCGCCGCTGCGTCCATTTCCTTTTCGAGCGCTTGTAAGCGCTGCAAATTCGCTCGCGATGACATCTTTAGTCCCTCGGTTCGATCTTCATCCCGCTCATAAGAATGCGTCCATATCTTCAAGCTTATTCGCCTCTTGCGCAGGCTTGTCCCATCGAATGCGGCTGATGCGCGGAAAACGTAGGGCGACGCCAGATTTGTGCCGTGTCGAGCGTTGCGCACTGTCAAACGCCACCTCAAACACAAGCTCTTTTTTGACCTCACGCACGGGCCCAAACGCCGCCGTTGTATTGGCGCGGATCCACTTATCAAGCTGTTTCAACTCTTCATCAGTGAAACCAAAATAGGCTTTTCCGATTGGCACAATCTCATTGCCCTTCCACACGCCAAATGTGTAGTCGGAGTAATAGGAGCTCCGCTTGCCATGCCCGCGCTGGGCATACATCAGCACGGCATCGACCACATTAGGGTCGCGCTTCCACTTGAACCAATACCCCTTTGGCCGCCCCGGCACATAGGGCGAGCTTTTGAGTTTGATCATCACTCCTTCGTGCCCATGCTCATCTGCTCCCATGCGGCGGAGCTTGGCCAATTCCTCCCAATCGGCAAAGTCCAGAACCGGCGATAGATCAAGCCGCGTCTGCGGATTGCGCGCGAACCAAGCCTCAAGTCGTGCTCGTCGCTTCCGCCAAGGGAGGGCCCGAATGTCCTCATCGCCATCAAACAGCATGTCGTAGACACGCACAAAGCCCGGCAGCTCCGCCATCTGCTTGCTCGTAGCCACCTTCCGGTTCAGCCGCTGCTGCAGATCGTTAAAGCTTCCCGGCTCAAAACTCTTGCCGACCAGCAACTCCCCATCGAGCACCGCCCGCCCCCGAGCAGCCTCCACCACATCAGGAAAGCTTCCCGCGATATCGTCCCCTGTGCGCGAAAACAGCGAACTGCTGTCGCCGTTCAGCACCAACTGAACTCTGATACCGTCCCATTTCCACTCAGCCGAGTGGTCGCTGGGGTCGAGTTTTTCAAAATCGTTGAGCTCTATCGGCGTCGACAGCATCAACGGATGAAACCGCGCTGTGTGATCAATGTCGGGCCTCTCGGCCTTGCCCTCTAGCCACGCAAAGAGATTGACATAAGGCGGTTTGAGCCCATGCCAGACCTCTTCAATCTCTTGCAGTGGCACTCCGCTCATCTCCGCCAGCGCCGTTTTGGCCAGCCGTGCCGAAACGCCAATCCGCAGCGCGCCCGTCGCCAGCTTCACCAAGGCCCAGCGTTCATGGATTGCAGCATTGGTCAGCAAATCGCCAATCACCTTGGGCAATTCGGCTTTGCTCGTCTGATTGAGAATATCGACCACCGCGCTCACGCTCGGCAGCACACCGGTGCCGTGGTGTGGCCAGATCAGCGCAATGGTCTCGCCCAGATCGCCAACATAATCGTAGGAAAGCGCAAAGAGGGTTTCATCGACCTCCGCCAACACCGTCTGCCGCAGCAATTGCGGCTTCACATTGCGGATGTCCAATTCGCCGGTCAGAACTGCCAACGCCAGCCCCCGGTCTGGGTCGGGTACCTCAGCAAAATACTGTGCCAGTGCCGCAATCTTTCGCGTGCGCGATGGCGTCAGTGCCAAGAGATCGAGCAGATCCGCGAAACGCTTCATTCCGCGCCCTCCCCGCCGTCGTCATCAAGGCCAGGCAGCGCCAGCGGCTCAGCATCAAGCCCCTGCTTCTTGCACCAATAAACCAGCGCATCCTCGCGCCCATGCGTCACCCAAATGGTTGAAGCACCACTATCGTGGATGGACTGGTTCAACTCGCCCCAATCGCAATGGTCAGAGATAATCAGCGGTAGTTCAACCAGGGCCTGTCTCGCCCGCTGTTTGACACTCATCCAACCGGAAGCCTGACACACCACCGGGTCGGGGAAGCGGCGGCTCCACTTATCCCGAATAGCCGAAGGGGGCGCGATGACGATCTGCCCGGCCATTTCTGCCTTGCTCGTCCCGGTCGCCGGAATGAGGTTTCCCAGCGGCACGCCCAACTGCTCATAAAGCTCGCACAGCCTAATCATTGCGCCATGCAAATAGATGGGCTTGTCCCAGCCCGCATCGCGCAACAGCGCGATCACCCGCTGTGCTTTGCCCAATGCATATGACCCCACCAAATGGCAGCGCTCTGGCTGATCCTGCACCGACTTTAAGAGCCGCGCGATCTCGGTCTGCGGCTTGGGATGCTGAAACACAGGCAAGCCAAACGTCGCCTCGGTGACCATCAGATCACAGGCCACCGGCTCAAACGCTTCCGCTGTCCGATCCGGCAAACGCTTATAGTCCCCGGTCACCACTGCCCTTTGGCCTTGGGCTTCAATAAGAACCTGCGCGGAGCCCAAAATGTGCCCCGCCGGATAAAGGCTCACCACCGCGTCGTTGATTGTGAGTTTTTCGCCAAAATCGAGCCCTTGGAAAGTGTCCGCGCAATCCACGCCATACCGCACCTTCATGATCTCGATGGTTTTTGGCGTCGCCAACACCGCCCCATGCCCCGATCGCGCATGGTCGGCATGGCCGTGGGTGATCACCGCACGCGGACGTG
Source organism: Devosia sp. MC532 (assembly GCF_016461625.1). NCBI lineage: Bacteria > Pseudomonadati > Pseudomonadota > Alphaproteobacteria > Hyphomicrobiales > Devosiaceae > Devosia > Devosia sp. MC532. The sequence continues at coordinate 115,973 of NZ_JAEMNZ010000007.1, forward strand.
GCACGCTCGGATCAATCCAAGCATCGATGGAGGGGACGTAAAGATCTCGGTTTAAGATATGACCCATAGTCCCCTAACGCTCGCCCGCGTGACAGGTTCAACCACTTGCCTTGTCTTCGCGTTGGCCTAAAACCATACCGCAACACAAGGAGCCCGACATGCGTCGCAGCAAGCACCCACAAGGCACAGTCCATCGTCTGATCGTTGAGAGCAAGGCGCTCATCGGCAACCGTTTGGGTGATGACACCGCGCGCATTGTCGACGTCTACGTCCCGCACGGCCATGACGGCAAAGATCTACCGCTTCTGGTCGACCTTGTTGGCTACACGGCCGGAGGTCCTGCCCACACAGCCTGGAAAGCCTTCTCCGAAAACGTCCCCGAACGCCTTGACCGCCTGATCGGCGAAGGCACCCTCGCCCCGGTCGTTGTTGCCTTCCCCGATTGTTACTCACGCCTCGGTGGCAACCAATATGTAAATTCGCCCGTCGTCGGCAATTACGAGGATTTCCTCATCGGTGAAATGTTGCCAGCGGTTGAGCAAAAATTCGGCTGCGGCGGCACCGGACGTCGTGGGGTTTTCGGAAAATCCTCAGGCGGCTTCGGCGCCCATATTCACGCCATGCGTCATCCTGATGTGTGGTCCGCTGCCGCCAGCCATTCTGGCGACGCCGGCTTTGACCTTCTCTATCTCGGTGAATTCCCCAACACCCTGCGCGCGCTCGCCAAGACCGAAAATTCCATTGAGCAGTGGCTCACCGCTTTTGAAAGCAAGGTGAAAATCGACGGCAAGGACACGCTGACGCTCATGATCCTTGCGCAAGCCGCAAGCTTTGATCCCGATCCAAGCGAGGAGACCTTCCTCGGTCTGCGTCTGCCGGTGACGTATGACACCTGCGACATCATCGAAGAACGCTGGGCCAATTGGCTCAAGTGGGACCCTGCAGAAATGGTCAAAACCCACGCGCAGGAGCTCTCAAAGCTCAAAGCCTTCTATTTCGACTGCGGCACCGAGGACCAGTACAACATCCTCTATGGCTCCCGCCGCATCCAGAAGATCCTGAGCGAGCGTGGCATTGAGCACCGCTATGAGGAATTCCCCGACAACCACTCAGGCGTCGACTACCGCATGGACATTAGCCTGCCCTACCTCGTCGACGCTCTGAACAAATAGTCTGGGCCCTGCCCGCCATTGCGAACGCGAAGCCGTCTCCCTCCCATTGCGGGGAGGGATTAAGGGCGGGGTAACGAGCCTCAAACCACCTTCTGGACCGTCAGCAGACCATCGCGCTCTGCATTGGCCGCGGTGATCGCAGCCTCCCCGCCGAGCACAACGATACGGCCCTTTTCGGCCACGGCTTCAACAGCCGCTGCCATGGCCTCAAAATCTGCCGCTGACGTTGCCAGAACTTCGTCTCGGCGCTGCTGACGCACCGCGTCCGTCGTGCCGTTCAGAATCCGCCACATCGCCGAATAGCCCTTCGCATCCGCAAACTCCGGACGATCCAGATCGCCGATCACCCCGATGATCGAGCGTGTCAGATCCTGCTCGCCAATACCCGCGCGCAACGCCTTCGCCGCGCCGTCATAAGCCTCAAGCGTTTTGAGCAAGTTCGGATCGCGATAGGAGAGGAACGAGAAATTGCCGGACGACAGGTCAAACCGGCTCGACCCACCATAGGCCCCGCCCTGCACACGCACCTTATCCCAAAGGTAAGTGGTGTTGAGATGACGCAGAACGACCGACGCCGAAGCCGTCAACTCGATGCCCAGCGCCTTCAAATTTGCGCCCTTACCGACATAATTCACCTGTGCCGGAATGATGAGCCCTTCATGCGCCGCAAAGCTCGACTGCCGCCATGTCGCGCGTTCAAATTTACCGCCCGGCAGTTTGCCGACGAATTGGCCCAACTCGCTCTTGGCGCGATCCAACAGGTCCGCGTCCGCGGTCAGGTTGATCACCATCGCCCCGCGGTTGAAGAGCTTTTCGCGAATGCTCACCAGTACCGCTTCAACACTGGCCCAATCGCTATCGATGCGCTCAATCAGCCCCTTGAGAAACTCGTGATAGCTGACCCCGCTCATCTGCTCGGCCACCCAGCTCGCCTCGGTCAGCGCCGCCTTGATACGGGTGTCGACAATGCCATTGCCACCGGGCACCAGACGCGCCTCAAAGCCCGCCTTTTCTTCCAGCGCCATCTGGCGGAAACGTTCTTTGTTTGACAGGCGTGCGTCGAGCAGGACATCGCCCATAATGTCGAGCATATCGCCAAACTTATCAGCCACCGCCTTGCCCGAAAGGAAGAACCAGGCTGCTGTCTGCCCATCTTCAGAGCGCGTCGCCAATGCGCGATGCTGGGCAACGCCCCCTGTTGTTCTGCCAATCCGCTGCGTCAGCGAGACGAAGTCTTCCTTGCTCGTCCCGGTCTGCAGCAACGCGCGACCAAAAAGCGGCATATAGGGCAGCTGCTCACTGTCGAGCACAGTCACATCAAACCCGACATCGAGATACAAAATCCCGATCGTCGCGAGGTCATGATAAAAGAAGCGTGCGGCGTCGATCGCGCTTTCACCCGTCGGGATGGTGCGGATATCGCGTTCCAGATCATCGCGGCTTAGCGTCGGGATCTTTGCCAAATCCTCGGGTTTGTCGACCGCCTCCTGCAGCGCCTTCAGCCGTTCGGTGCGCGCGACAACACGCTGGATCGCCTCATCGTCCAAACCGGCGCGAACAGCGGCAAGCTTGTCGACTTCTGCCTGCGCTTCGCGTGCGCCCTGCTCTGGATCAGCCTCAAGCGTCGAGGTCACCCGATGCGGGTTATCAAAGAAAAGACGCCGAATTTCATTTTTGAAATGCTCGCCCTTCGCCTTGGCCTTAACCGACGCAAGCGCCTCCTCAAACGAAAGCTGGGCCAGCGGATCGCCACCATGCAGCCAGGGGCCCATAGCGGTGAACATGTAACTCATGCCGCGTGGGGTAGAGCCCGTATTGTTTTCGCGCAGGTTGAACTCGAACATATTGATCGCAGCATCAATCTGCTCATCCGAAAACCCGGTTTCAGCAAGGTCTCGCAAGGTCTCTAGAATAAGCGCTTCGACCTTTTCGGCATTGGATGGGTCAATTCCCTTGAGGCCCACGCCCGCCATTGGTTGGCGCAAGTAGGTCGAAATACCACCGCCCAAAACACCTTCACCAAGGCCAGATTCATTGAGCTTCTTGCGCAGCGGCGCAGCCGAATTGCCAGCGAGCAAATAGCTTAGCATGCCGTGGCTCAGCGTTTCCTCACGCCCCTCGGGCTCATCGAGCATCCAATTGACGGACACCATCCCGTCACGACGCTTTTCGCTGTCGATCGTGCCCGCATAAGTGCCCGAAACCGCGCGCGGCGCATTCCACCGCGGCTGCAGCTTCACCTCCGCATCAACAGCGATACGGTCAAACTGGTCAAAATAGGCATCCAGAATGTCGAGGCGCTTTTCCGGCGCATCATCACCAGAGAACACCACACGTGCATTGGACGGGTGGTAATAGGTTTCGTGGAAGCGCTTAAACTGCGCATAGGTCAAATCAGGAATGACCGTAGGGTCGCCCCCCGAGCTTTTGCCATAAGTGGTGTCCGGATAGAGCGCGTTTTGGCTCTGGGTATGCATCACCGAGTCCGGCGACGAATAAACGCCCTTCATCTCATTGAAGACCACACCCTTATAAACCAGCGGTGCATCAGCACTATCCAGCTCATAGTGCCAGCCTTCCTGCTCGAAAGTGTCTTCCGAAATGATCGGGAACAAAACCGCGTCGAGATACACATCCACGAGGTTGTAAAAATCTTTGAGGTTCTGGCTGGCGACCGGATAAGCGGTCTTATCCGGATAGGTCATGGCATTGAGGAAGGTATGCATGGAGCCCTTGAGCAGCTCCACAAACGGCTTCTTCACCGGGTACTTTCGGCTCCCGCACAGCACCGAATGCTCAAGAATATGAGCAATGCCAGTCGCGTCTTCCGGCGGGGTTTTGAAGGTAATGCCGAAAACCTTGTTTTCGTCGTCATTTATGAGGCTAAGCACCTCTGCGCCGGTTTTTTTATGCCGATAGAGCCGCGCCTGAGAATTGATCTCGGCAATAGCTTCATCACGAACCAGTTCGAACGCAGGATGGGACATAAATCACGCCTTCAGCAAATTTCTGACACTTAACCTAGGTGTCGCAACACTGATCCGCTAGAGGCACAAAGCACTCACTTGAAAAGTGTACACTTTTGGTGTACAAGAAAGTGGTAGGCCACTTCCGGACTACAAAGGAGAGAGACAATGCCCCGCATAATCTGCATTAACTTTCAGATAGGATCCTCCTTTGGAACTCGAGTGGAACGAAGATAAGCGACTTTCGAATCTAGAGAAACATGGCGTCGACTTTCTTGATGCCGCGCTCATTTTTGAGGGCATCACACATTCGACCCCTGACAGAAGAAATGACTACGGAGAAATACGTTTTCGCACCATCGGGTACGCTGACGGGATTTGTTTTGTTGTCATTCACACACAGCGTAACGGTGTAACCAGGCTAATTTCGGCTTGGAAAGGTAGCAAACGTGACAGAACAACTTATGAGGCGAGCGACACTTGAAGAATTAAGAGCGATGAAAGATCGCGGGGAGTTCTACGACTCGTCAAACGCCCCAGAAGGCCCCGAACTTGGCGACGAGTTTTGGAAGAACGCAGTCTTAAACGAACCAGTGACTCCAACATCAGTTCACCTCAAGCTTGACCCGGAAGTGTTTGAGTTCTTCAAACAGCAAGGCAAAGGTCACATAACGCGGATGCAGAATGTGCTGGCCGCTTATGTAAAAGCCCAAAAATCACGCTGAGAAAGTCGGACTATGCGTTTTTGCTTTGCTGTGCTTGCCGCGCTGATTGCACTGCCTGCCTCCGCTCAAGACGTGCCGGACCCAGCCTATCAAGTCGATCGTTCGTCCCCCCAAGCTGTCGTGCAATCACTTTATAACGCCATCAATCGCGAAGAATATCTGCGCGCCTGGTCATACTATGGCGCCAACTCTCACGCTCAGTCGAACGACACTGCCGCGTCAGCAGATTACGAAGCCTTCAAGGCCGGTTACAAAGAGACAAAAGCCGTTACCCTTCTGACAGGCGAACCGACCGACGAGGGGGCAGCGGGCTCGAGCTATTACTATCTGCCCGTCGCCATTGACGCCCAAAATCACGATGGCACGAGGGCGCAGTTCGCAGGCTGTTTCACACTCAAGCTCGCCCTGCCAACCAATCAGGACGCTCCTCCTTACGCTCCAATGCATATCGAAGAGGGTAAGCTGGAGGCGGTCGAGAGCAAGGCGCTCGACGCCGTGCTCCCCACCGATTGTACGCCTGAATAACCGTGGCGGGGTCAGACCCCGCCTCTGATCTCCGGCTTCACTGTTTTCTCATACCATTCCCCCAATTGCTTGGAGAGGGCTGGGAATAGGCTACGCTGCTCGCTGGCGGCAACATTGTCTGCGATTTGTTCTGGCTTGGACACACCCGCAATCACCGTCGACACCTGCGGATGATCCAAAATCCATCGCAGCGCAAATTGGCTCATCGGCATGCCTTCGGGCGCAAGCCCCTTCAATTCCGCAACAAGCTCGACGCCGCGATCAAAGGGGATGCCGGAGAAAGTTTCGCCCACCGAAAAAGCCTCACCATCCCGATTGTAATTGCGATGGTCGCTCGCCTCAAAGACCGAGGTTTTATCAAACTTGCCGGTGAGGAGGCCGCTCGCTAGCGGCAGTCGGACAATTATGCCAACATCCTTTTCGGCCGCTTTGGGCAATAATCGCGTCGCCGCGTCCTGACGCAACAGATTGAAGATGATTTGGAGTGTAGCGCAGCCTGGCTGCTCTAAGCACAGAAGAGCTTCCTCAATCGTCTCAACACTGGCGCCCCAGTGGCGCACAAGCCCCTCATCCCGAAGCTCATCCATCCAGCGGAAGATCGCCCCGTCGCGCAGAACACTGGTCGGCACACAATGAAGCTGCGCCAGATCAAGCGTCGAAACGCCGAGGCGCTGCGCTGACCCGAGAAGACTTTGGCGCACCCCCTCTTTGGTGTAGCGATTGGGAAAGAGTGTGCTGGATCGCCCAACCTTGGTGACGACTTTAACGGCACCGGACTTCGGGAAAGCCCCAATCCGGCTTTCGCTCAGCCCGCCGCCATAAACGTCCGCAGTGTCCAAAAAATTGATACCCGCATTGACCGCAGCATCAAGGATGGCTTTGGCGGTGTCGTCACCAACGGGACCGAAATCGCCCCCCAGCTGCCAGCAGCCGAGACCAATTTCACTCACCTCGTAGCCCGTCCGCCCCAAACGCCGTGTCTTCATGTCCTGCCCCTTATTTTGGGTCAGGCTATCGCCCACCCACAGAAGGGACAAGACAAAGACACGCGCTCAGTTCCCGGAAGAGCTAACGCTTATTCGAAAAATTCTGGATATTCAGAAATCGTCTGGTCGAGCAGAGCTTCTGCACGGCCCAAATGCGCGCGCATCGCTTCTTCGGATGCCGCCGCATCGCCACGCGCTACCGCGTCAACAATGGCCTTATGTTCGGCAATCGCGCGGTCCTTCGAGCTCAGATCGAGCGTCAAATAGCGCACGCGGTCGAGCTGCATCTTGTGGTCATCAACCATCTGCCAAGCGTATTCCACGCCCGCCATGCGCGCCAAACTACGGTGAAACAGCTCGTCGAGAAGGTGGAACTGCAGCGTGTCGTCCTTAGCCGCCGCGGCTTCCTGATCAACGATGATCGCATCAAGAATGGACTTGGCTTCGCCATTGCCTTCCGCCACGACGCGGCGAATGGTTTCGACCTCGATGCTTTCGCGAATGAAGCGGCTCTGACGCACACCATCGGGCGAAATCTTCTTCACCACGGTCGCCCGCTTAGGGCGGATCAGCAGCAGGCCCTGTTGGGACAGTCGGATAAAGGCTTCGCGCACCGGCTGGCGGGACACGCCATACTTGGTGGCAATATCGCTTTCCGAAATGGCATCGCCGGGCTTGAGAACGAGCGTCACGATTTCATCGCGCAGGGCCTGCACAAGGCGCATGGCCATGGTCTGTTCACTGACGCTGTCTATTTCTACACCCATATCTCTGGCCATCCTTTTGCCAACTGGTATCCCAAATCCCCCCGGAAATGAAAAGCACCCCGCGCAGGTCGGAGTGCTGAGTTTTGAGCGCTGTTGCTCATTTCCATCTAAAGGGAAATGCCCGCGTCTCGTAACATCTGGTCGATGTCTATTCTTGCGCCGCTTTCCGCAATGGAGCGGTTTGCCGCAATGCCCGTCAGAATAGACCAAGCGCCAGCCGTATGGTCAGACGCTCTGCCATACTTATCTTCCTCCATCCCATTGGGATTAAACAAGTATCCAAGCATAATCGGGTCCGCGCCGCCGTGACTGCCCTTGCCTGTCCAAACGTCAAGCTTTTTGGGGAGTTCCCCGGCAAGATGCAATTCAGTGGTCATTTGTTCCACTTCATCGCCCCCGCGCTCGCGGTGCCCACCGGCGAAAACACCATGCACTTCGATGTGTCTATGGGTTAGTTCGCCCTTCGTGCCGTGAAATTTCACCTCGAGCCCTTCCCAAGGGGAATAAGCCACAAGCGTATAATTGAGCGAGGTACCGTTCTGATACTGCGCTTGCACCTGCATAGTATCTTCAATGGTGATGTCGTCGGCAAAGACGCATTTATCGCGCCAGTAGCCGTCATCATCCTCCGCATCGAGATAAAGTTCCTTCAGCGGTTCATCGGCCTCAAGGTCCATCTTGAACGCACACTTGTCCGCCACCGGGCAGGTGTGGCAACGCTCGCCATGATCCGCCAATCCGAGCTTTACGGCCATTTCCGGGGTGTAGAAATCACGCTTGCCGATGGCTGAAACGCTCTTAGGCGTCGACGCCGCCCACCAATTGAGCAGGTCAAAGTGGTGCGTGCTTTTATGCACGAGTAGGCCACCCGACTTATCCTTATAGCGGTGCCAGCGCCGGAAATAATCGGCCCCATGCACCCGGTCGAGATACCAACGGAAGTCGATGGCGGTAATATCGCCAATCGTGCCGCTCATCAGAATTTCTTTGAGCTGCGTCCGCGCCGGCGAGTAACGATAGTTAAAGGTCACCGTGACCTTCTTTCCCGTCTCCCGCTGCGCATCCAAAATCCGCTTCAGCCGTGCCATATCAATGGTCATCGGCTTTTCCGTCATCACATTGCGGCCAGCACGCAGCGACCGCACGATGTATTCGTCATGCAGATAATCCGGCACGGTCACAACCACCGTATCTGGGTCCTGTTCGCCCAGCATGCGGTCGAAATCTTCCGCCAGATACGTGGCGATACCATTGCCACCGCGATTGGGAACCTTGGACGCCGATAGCGCTAAACGGCTCTGGTTATTGTCGCACAGCGCCACGAGCTCCGCCGTATCAGCATGTGTTTCGGCAATCGCTTCGCGGAACATCTGGTGTCGGCCACCCGTGCCAACAATTGCATATTTCATCTGAGAACTGTCGATCTTGTAGGAGGGGCCTGAACCAATTGGTTCGCTCTTCCATACAAGATTGAGCAAGACCATCGCGCTGTCAACGCCTTACCGCACCAACACTAAAGAAATTGAGGTACGGCTCCTCATTTCCCCGTTTTTGCGGCGCATCTCATGGCCACAAAAACAAAAAGCGGGACCACCAGGCCCCGCTTCCCACAAACATAAGTTAACCGAAAGGTTACTTCGCGAACGGCACCGACGCCTTCAACACTTCACCTGAATCGTTGAACTCCACCTCGAAATCGACGGTGATCGTTTCCCCGATCAAATTGATTTTCGAGCCAATGCGCACATCGCTCCCGGCGCGGTCCTTCTGCTTTTCTTGCAGATCGAACGAAATCCGATCCCCGCTTTGGCGGCCGATGGCGAGGCCGGTAAAACCAGCATTCGAGCTCATCGCGGCTTCATACTGCTTGCCCGCAGCATTGTAGGCGATGGTACCGCTAATCGAGAGCGTCGCGTTCACCAGCGTGCAACGCCCGGTATAGTTGACTTTCAGCTGTACGCCCTGCGCCACCGACAAGCGGCAACGGAAGGGTTCATTTCTGCCACCTCCGGTCAGCGCCCCCTCGCCGCGCCAATCGCCGAGATAGCTCTGCAGCTTCTCTAATTCCGGCTGCGCCAGCGCAGGAGCCGTAAACGGCGTCAGCATGGTCAGCGCCACAAAGGAAGTCCGCAGCCAAGTCTTAAGCATGAATAGCCTCGTCAAAATCGATCTAAGCTTCGCAGTTAGCTCTTAATTATGTCTGCCAGCCGACGCAAATTCACGCCAGTGGGAAATTTTACGTGTGACTTGCTTTGTTACCGATTGCCAACCTCTCTCGTCTACAAGAGTTCCAAAAGTGTCACAGACACGATTCTGAGTTTATTAGGGGGAAGGCCCGGCATGTCCGAAGCCGCGATCATCGACGCACAAAATGTTGACTACACTCTCGACGTCGCCGGACGTCCACTCAACATCCTGCGCAAGGTTTCCCTGCAAGTAAAACCGGCTGAAGTGGTTGCCATCGTCGGCCCATCGGGCTCGGGCAAAACCTCAATGCTCATGCTTCTGGCGGGCCTCGAAAAGGCCACCGGCGGCAGTGTCACCGTCAATGGCACCGACCTCGGCAAGCTCAACGAAGACGAACTGGCAAAATTCCGCCGCAACACCGTCGGCATTGTCTTCCAGAGCTTCCACCTCATCCCCTCGCTAACCGCGCTCGACAATGTCGGCATGGCGCTCGAAATCGCCGATGAAAAGCTCTCCATGGCTCAGGTGCGCGAGCAGGCCGCCAAGGCTCTCGCCGCCGTCGGCCTACAAGATCGGCTCGACCACCGTCCCTCGGCCATGTCGGGTGGCGAACAACAACGCGTTGGCCTTGCCCGCGCCACTGTCGCCAACCCGCCGCTTCTTCTCGCCGATGAGCCAACCGGCAATCTCGATCAAAAAACCGGCGCCGTTGTCGTCGATTTGATGTTCGATCTGGCCCGCAAGAACCGCACCGCCGTTGTCCTTATCACCCACGACCCTGCCCTCGCTGCCAAGGCTGACCGCGTCTACACCATGACCGCGGGTGAGCTTATCGAAACCACGGCAGCACGCTGATGGGACGGATTTGGCCGGCCATCCGTATTGGCCTTCTCGACATGCGCGGCGATCTGCGCCGCTTCCTATTGCTCGTCGTCTGCCTTGCCGTCGGCACCGCGCTGATCTCCGGCGTAAACTCTGTCGGCACCAGCATCAGCCACGCCATTGATGAAGGCGCTGCCGAGATCATGGGCGGCGACATCGAGCTCTCCCGCGCCGACCGCCCGGCCACGGCGGCAGAAGTGGCGGAAATGGAAAAGCTCGGGCAAGTCGTCTACGTCGTCGACACCAATCTGCGCGCCGAGAGTTTTGACGGCGAAGCCTTCGCCGACGTCACCGCCGTCGATCACGGCTACCCAATGTTTGGCTCTATCGTCAGCCCGCACTTGCCCGCAGGCGAAGACATCAACGAGCTTCTCAAGCGCCAAGACAATGCCTATGGCGCCCTCATTGACCCAGTGCTTCTCGACCAGCTCAATCTCGCCCCCGGCGATATTATGGGCATTGGCGGCACGCAGTTTTCCGTGCGCGGCACCCTCACCCGCATCCCTGATGCAGCGGTCCGCGGCTTCCGCTTGGGCATTCCCGTCCTCATCACTGTCGATGGTTTTAACCGCATCTCCGACCGCACCTCCCCCCTCCCGGGCCTTGGCTCTTGGTATCGCTATAAGGTCAAGCTGACCTCGGGCGACATCGACGCCGGTCTTGCCACCGCCACTGAGCAGTTTTCCGATTTCGGCTGGACTGTCCGCTCTGCCCGCGATGGGCTGGGTCAAATGGTGCGCTACTATGATCTCTTCATGCGCTTCCTTGTCATCGTCGGCCTTGGCTCCCTCCTTATTGGTGGGGTCAGCGTCTGGACCGGCATGCGCTCATATATTTCCGAGCGCTCGAGCGTAATTGCTGTCATGCGTTCCATTGGTGCTGGCCGCTCGCGCGTGTTCCTGCACTTTTTCTCTCAGGTCGCAGCGCTTGCCATTGTCGGGGTGCTGATCGGGCTCGTCGTTGGTGGCGGCATCGCTTGGTTGCTCCTGCCCTCCATTTCGGGCGCGGTCGGCATATCGCTGACGCCAGCCATCTACCCCCAGCCCCTGCTGGTTGCCGCCGGGGCTGGTCTCGTCACAGCCTTCGCCTTTGCCTATCTGCCGCTGCAGCAAGCCCAGGCGATCCGCCCGGTGCTTCTGTTCCGCTCGAAGGGCCTTGATGCACCACCGGTTGATTGGAAAGCCTTGCTGCTCTCGCCGCAGGTGGTGCCACTGCTGCTCGCCATACTCGCCTTCTTTTTCCTGGCGTGGCTGATGACCAATGACATTGCGCTCGTGCTCGCCTTTGGCGCTGCCAGCGCCATCGCGGCAATCCTGTTCCAGGGCTTCATCCGCCTAGTGCAATGGGGCCTCTCAAAGCTTCCAGAACGCGGGCCGCGCATCATCCGCCATGCCCTGCGGTCGATCTCCGCCGCCGGTCAAAATGCCGCCGCGGTCGCCGTTTCTGCCGGCATGGCCCTCGCCATGCTCATCGTCGTCCTCGTCATGCAGGCGAACCTACAGCGCGAGTTCTTGGGCGCATCGGCCTTCGATGCTCCAACGCTTGTTGGCTCAGACCTCTTCCCCGACGAAATCGAAGATCTCGAAGCCCTTGCCGAGGAACGCGGCATCGGCCGCTTCGTCGCCACGCCAATGCTGCGCGGCGCGCTCACCCAGATCAAGGGAACGGCCGCCGATCAGATCCGCACGCGCGGTCCTGAGGCCAGCTTCCTGCTGTCCGGCGAAGTCCCTCTCACCTATCGCGAGGAGATGCCGTCGAGCTCTCGCCTCGTCGCTGGCAATTGGTGGCCCGAAGACTATGCAGGCGAACCGCTCGTTAGCCTCCACCAAAGCCTGCGCAATGGTTTGGGCGTCGACATTGGCGACACCCTCACCTTCGAAATCTTTGGCGAGCCCGTCACGGCCACCATTGCCAACTTCCGTGACTACTCTTGGCAAGGCGGCATCGACTTCCTCGCCTCCTTCGCACCCGGCGTTCTGGAAGCCTATCCAACCACGCTCTTTGCCTCGGTCACGGCTAACCCCGGCCAAGAGGAAGCCATCACGCGCCTCCTCGCCGCTGAGCTTCCCGACATTCGCTTCATCTCCGTGGGCGATACGCTCAAGCAGGTGACCGACGCGCTTGGTCAGCTGTCTTTTGCTGCGACACTTGTCGGGGGTCTTGCCGTCGGCAATGGCCTGCTGGTGCTTGTGGGCTCCCTCTCCACGGGTCGCCGTCAGCGCGAAGCCGATACGGTGATCACCAAGGTTCTGGGCGCGACGCGCTTCGACCTTTTGGCAACCGCATTCCTCCAATACTTCCTGCTGGCCCTCCTTGCGGCAATCCCAGCCGTGATCTTGGGCTTGCTGGTTGGTCGCGTCGTTTCTGGCCTGATGTTGGAGGTAGAGTTCACCTATCGTCCCGACGTCATTGCCATCGTCATCGGCCTCGCCATTTCCATCACCGCGCTCTTGGGCGCGATGACAATATTGCGCGCAGCCACAGCGCGTCCCGCCCGCCTTCTCCGCGACCTTTAAACAGGTCGCGGGCCCTGCGGTAACATTGCGCGTCTGGGCGAGACGAATCGGACTAGTGATGTGCTAACAGTCACCTCACCTAAGCCGTCACAATGCGTTCGCCCGTTCCGCTGGAGTGCGAGCGCATTCCGCTGGAGAAGCAATGCAGGTCGCAATCGACATGGGACAGGCGCGGGGCCAAGGCTCCGCCGCAATGGATCTGGAAGAGCTGCTCGCCACCCGTCTACTGGTGCAGGGCAATTCTGGCTCGGGCAAATCGCATCTTTTGCGCCGTTTGCTCGAACAATCCGCCCCGTGGGTTCAACAATGCATCATTGATCCGGAAGGGGACTTCGTCACCCTTTCGGACAAGTTCGGCCATTTGGTTGTCGATGCCACCCGCACCGAAGCGGAACTGACCCGTATCGCCAACCGCGTGCGCCAGCACCGCGTCTCCGTCGTGCTCAATCTCGAAGGTCTCGACGCAGAGCAGCAAATGCGCGCTGCCGCTGCCTTCCTTGGCGGCATGTTCGATGCCGACCGTGACTACTGGTATCCTGTGCTCGTCGTTGTTGACGAAGCCCAGCTCTTTGCGCCCGCAGCCGCTGGCGAAGTCTCCGACGAAGCGCGCAAACTCTCCCTTGGCGCCATGACCAACCTTATGTGCCGTGGCCGTAAGCGCGGCCTCGCAGGCGTCATCGCCACCCAGCGTCTGGCTAAGCTGGCCAAGAACGTGGCTGCGGAAGCGTCCAACTTCCTCATGGGCCGTACCTTCCTCGACATCGACATGGCGCGCGCCGCCGACCTTTTGGGCATGGATCGCCGTCAGGCCGAGCAGTTCCGCGATCTTCAGCGCGGCCACTTCGTCGCCCTCGGCCCAGCCATTTCGCGCCGCCCGCTGCCGATCGTTATTGGCGCGGTCGAAACCTCGGCCCGTTCCACATCGCCTAAGCTGACCCCACTCCCAGATGCGCCGGTCGATGCAGCGGACCTGATCTTCACCCACGATCCAGACGAGATCACCCGTCCAATCGTGCGCCGTCCGCCTCCGCCACCACCGCCATCAACCAACGAATTGCTGGCGCAGGTCGCTGAAAAGCGCGCGAAGGCAAAGGCGGAAGCAGAAGCCGATCAACCACCACCAACGCTCTTCCCTGAAATCGATCAGGCCGAGCGAGATGAATTGATCAAGGCCGTCATGGAAGAACTGATGGGCGATCCGGATGCGGGTTTCCGCACCAATGCTCAACTCTATCAGGACTTTTTGGTTCGCTGCCGCATTCGTCGCGTTCCCGGCGAGCCTCCGGCCCTGCCGCAATTCAAGCGCATGCTCAACGTCGCTCGCGTTGCCCCCGAAGAAGATGTGGCCAAGTCCGAGGGCTGGCAGCAAGCTCTTGATCTCTCGGAAACCCTTACCGACGACGTACAGGGCGTTTTCCTCGTACTCGCACAAGCGGCTTTGACCAGCCAACCTTGCCCGTCCGACGCAACCCTCGCGCGCCTATACGGCACACACTCGGCCTCACGCGCGCGCCGTCTGCTCACATGGTTTGAAGAACGCGGATTGATCGTCCTGCGCACGGATTTCCGCAATCAGCGCATTGTCGCCTTCCCAGACCTCGGCGCAGAAACCCTGCCCGGCGATCCCGCAGGCCCCGACGCCCTCGCTGACCACCGCCCGGCTGCCGAGTAAAACTCAACACGCGGCGCTCAGGTCAGCCCCCGAGAGCTCTATACCGAGCACCAAAACTATAGCCCCGGCGCCCCTCCCCCTATCTGGGGGAGGCCGGGTGGGGGCTAACTTACCCCCTTACCTCAGCTTCAAACGCAAAACTCGCGCTGTCGCCCGCTTCGAGACAATACGTATACGGCCGATCCGCCAACTCGTCGCTCATCCCCTGAGCCGCTGCCGTCCCGTGCCAGGGCTCGAGGCAGACAAACCCAGCGCCAGGCTTGGTCCACAGCGCAAAATTCGGCAGATTGGTCCACGAGAACCGCAAGCTCGGACCTTCGTCAGGACCATAAACAAGGGCCTCTCCCGCCCCTTCCATGAAGACCATGGCATCGTCAACAAACTGGCTATGATCGAGGGTCAACTCCCCGTCCACGAACGGAGACGGCAAAACCTCTTCATTGAACACACCGCCCGACAAGCGCTTCATCCCCGGCGCGTTCTGGTTCTCCAGACGGATCTTGTGCGCGCCACTTGCGCCCGGCAGCGGCCAGGCAAATGCGGGGTGGAAACCGACACCAAACGGCATGGGCTTATCACCAAGGTTGACCACCGTTGCCGTCACAATCACTGAGCGTCCCACAAGGCGATGCTCAATATCGAGTTGGAAATCGAACGGATACATTTGCAGCGTCGCATCTGACGCGCTCAGGCGATAGGTGCACCGGCTCGCCTCTTCCAGCACCAGCTCGAACGCACATCGCCGCGCGAAGCCGTGCTGTCCCATCTGAAAGCGCTCGCCATCTATCTGCAGACTATCGTTGATCGCCTTGCCGACAATGGGAAACAGAATGGGCGAACGACCCGTCCAGAAATTGGCATCGCCCTGCCACATCCAGTTCCGCCCATCCCGCGTTTGCAGCGACTGCATCTCTGCCCCAAGCGCAGCCACATCGACGGTGAGCTCATCATTGGCGATACGGGTGAGCTGCATAGCGATCTCCGGCAGTTTTGTGTCGGACCGGAACTTATCTCTCATGGTTCCGCCCCTGTAGACGCTTCGACCCAAATTCGTTCGATCCGACATAATAATCGGTAAAAATCCGGAGTACTTGCTCCAAAGCCACGGCACGGTTATCCCGTGGGCATGAATTGGCCCCATCTGCCCATCGACGCCATACTTCCGGCCCTCTCTGAGGCCCTTAAATGCCAGCAAGGTGCCATAGTTGTGGCCCAACCCGGCGCGGGTAAAACCACGCGCGTACCACTGGCCCTCCTCGATGCCGATTGGCGCAAAGATGGCAAGATCATCCTCCTTGAACCCCGCCGCCTCGCAGCTCGCGCAGCCGCCCGGCAAATGGCCAAGCTCTTGGGAGAAGACGTTGGCCAAACAGTGGGTTATCGCGTCCGCATGGAATCCAAGGTCTCTGCCAAGACCCGAATTGAAGTGGTCACCGAGGGTGTTTTCACCCGCATGATCTTGGACGATCCAGAACTGTCCGGCGTCGCTGCCGTGCTGTTCGACGAGTTCCACGAACGCAGCCTTGATGCCGACCTCGGCCTTGCCCTAGCGCTCGACGCCCGCGCCCTTCGCGATGATCTAAAAATCGTCGTCATGTCCGCGACCATCGACAGCGCCGGCATTTCAGTTCTGCTCGACAATGCGCAAGTCCTTGATAGTCCCGGCAGAACCTTCCCGGTCGAAACATTTTATGCGGAGCCCGATCCGCTGCAACGGCTTGAAGATCAGGTCACCTCCGCCGTCCTCAAAGCCATGCGCGAGCATGAAGGCTCAGCCTTGGTTTTCTTGCCCGGGCAAGGCGAGATCACCCGCACCGCCGAGCGTCTCGCGCAGCGCCTTCCGGCCAATGTCGATCTCGCGCCGCTCTATGGCCAGCTCACGCCTGCCGAACAAGATCGCGCCATCCAGCCCGCCCCGGAAGGCCGCCGCAAGATCGTTCTTGCCACCTCTATCGCCGAGACTTCCCTGACAATTGAAGGGATTAGGATTGTCGTCGACAGCGGCTTCCGCCGTGTTCCCGTCTACGAACCCTCGACCGGGCTGACGACACTTGCAACCAAACGCGTCTCTCGCGCTGGCGCTGACCAGCGCCGTGGCCGCGCTGGTCGTACCAGCCCCGGCGTTTGCATCCGCCTTTGGAACGAAGGCCAGACAGCAGCGCTCGAAGCCTTTGACACACCTGAGATTTTGGCGGCAGATCTGTCTAATCTGCTGCTCGACTTGGCCGCTTGGGGTGTTACCGATCCGAAGGCATTGGCCTTCCTCGATCCGCCCCCTGCCCCCGCATGGGCGGAAGCCAAGGCTCTGCTCACGCGCCTTGACGCTATCGACCAAACAGGACAATTGACGAGCGCAGGCAAAGCCCTAGCCAAACTTACTCTCCACCCTCGGCTTGCGCATATGATTGTCGCCGGAGCAGAAGCGGGCGACGCCAAAACTGCAGCCGAACTCGCCGTTCTCATTGGTGAGCGTGGCCTTGGTGGCGACGATACCGATCTCGCCCGCCGTCTCGAGCGCTTCCGCTCCGAACGCGGCAAACGCGCTGATGACGCGCGAGCGCTCGCTCAACGCTGGGCCAAGCAGACTGGCAGTGCCCGATCCGGCGAGCCTCTAGCCGCTGGCTATCATCTCGCCAACGCCTTCCCTGACAGGGTCGCGCAGCCCGCTGGCGCGCGCGGACGCTTCCGCCTCGCCAATGGCCGCCAAGCCCAACTCGACGAAGCCCATGCCCTTGCAGGGGCGCCCTTTCTCGTCGTCGCCGACATCACCGGCAGTGCCACCCAAGGCCGCATTCGCTCAGCCGCCGCGCTCAGCGCAGATGAGCTCGACCAACTCTTTGGCGCGCATATAAAATCTGAAACCACTCTGACATTTGACACGCAAACCGGCTCCGTCCGCGCCCGCCGCCAGCGCCGCCTCGACGCCCTAATACTTGCCGATGACACCGCGCCAGTCACTGACCATGAAGCCGCCGCGCAGCTTCTGGCCGAAGCGGCGCTAAAGCGCCCAGAAAACCTTCCCTGGTCCAGAGACCAAAAGGCCATCCGAGCCCGCGCAACCTATTTGCATCAAACACTTGGCGGCGATTGGCCTGATCTGTCTGACACCGCTTTAACGCAAGATCCTGCTTGGCTCGCCCCCCATCTTTTCGGCGAAACCAAACTAGCTGCAATCACTGCCGAACACATGGGCGCAGCCCTTGATGGCCTGCTCCCGTGGTCAGCGCGGCAAGACATTGACCGCCTTCTGCCCAGCCACTACTCAGCGCCTTCAGGCAGTAACTTACCGATTGACTATGCTGCGGAAAATGGCCCAGCCCTCGAAGTACGCGTGCAGGAACTCTTCGGACTTGACCGCCACCCCTCTGTCGCCAATGGCAAAATCCCGCTGCTGCTGATCCTGCTGTCCCCGGCTCATCGCCCGATCCAAACGACGCGCGATCTGCCCGGCTTCTGGCGAGGCTCATGGAAAGACGTGGCAAAAGACTTAAAGGGCCGCTATCCGCGTCACCCTTGGCCCGAAGACCCCATTGCAGCCCCAGCAACCAGCCGCGCCAAGCCCCGCGGCACTTAGGGCAGATCTGCCCGCACAGAGGTTCATTCTTTCAGGGTAGACGCAAATCAGCTAGCTAAGATGGACAACGCATTTGGGGGGCAATACATTGGCTTGGCGCGATAAACCAAAAACGCAACGTTTCAGCGATATCGGAGCGATAGTGGGCGTCGTAATTGCCGTGATCGCCACGCAATTCGTGTTCCATATCCCCGAGTTCTGGATGCGTGTGGCCCTCTATGTCGTCGGCCTGGGGCTCGGTCGCTTTATCGGCACGAAGATCGCCGAACGCAGCTAACACCCACTCGTATCAGCTCTAAAGCGTGAGCCGGGGGCATGGCCTGCCCCCGGGTAGACTTAGTAGTTGAACGAAAAGCGACGTGAAATACCGACGCCCGCAGTAAAGGCAGAGTCGCTGCCCGACTGGACGATTGGCGAGTTTTCGGCGCCGCCCACGATACGTGAATAGGACCCTTCAAGATTAAGGAAGGTGTCGGCGACGAACTCATACTTCACAGCAGCTTTTACGCCGACCGACCTGATCCCACCTTGCGGATCGAACGCGGCCAAACGCCCGCCCGTCGACGCAGATTCTGCAGCGCTGACGCCGTAATATCGGTCCATATAGTTTTCGCTGGCGAAGTTCACGACAGGCCCAGCAACAAGGGTCAGCTCGGGCGTCAGCCGCGCCGTCATATCGAGACCCACTTCCCCGACAAAGCCTTGCGCGCCGCCGAAAGCATAGCGAGCAGCCACATAAGGCTGGACGCTGACAGCTTCGTTCAAGCCGATTTCATAGCCAATTCGACCACCGAGGGCGTAGGTCGTGTCGACATTGTTTAGGCCAGCCAATGGTGCGAAATCGACGCTTTTGCGTTCACGCACGACGCTAATGGACGGAGCGATCTTCAGTCCATCGGTCGCGCCAGCACCACCAATGTCGATCACGCCGGGAATATTGAGGCGTTCGAGATTGATGAGGGGAATGATCGTACCGGTGTAGGTGGAAGCACCCTCATAGGCTGGCACCGCACCCGCACCGAGGCCGAGTTCAACGATAAGATCTGGCCGGGTTTCCGCTTGGGAGTAACTCAGCTGAGCTTGATCGAGCTGGCCAAAATTCTGGGCAAGGGCGACACTCGGAAGCAGCGTGCTAACAGCAACTGCACCGAGAATATATTTGGGATGACGCAATACAAACTCCGTAACATGACGAAACGCGAAACCGCCCGCGCCTTCGTTAAGAGCAGAGCGTCGAAGTCTGGCCAACGCCTTCCTTCAGCATGTGTTGCCTACACTGCTGTATGACACACCCTGCGCTCATCCCTTGTAGCGATCGAACCTTTCAACTCACTTACGCATGCCTGTGTGCGTTAGATCTCTCGGCAGAGCAAAACTCTGCCGAGAACATGTTCAAAGGGCTTATTCCGCACTCGGCTCGAAGTTCAGCGCGATCCCATTGATGCAGTAGCGCAGGCCCGTTGGAGGCGGTCCATCAGGGAAAACATGCCCGAGATGGCTCCCGCAAGTCGCGCAATGCACCTCGGTACGAACCATGCCATGCGAGCGGTCAACTGTACTCGCTACAGCTCCGGGTAGAGGGTCGTTAAAACTTGGCCAACCCGTGCCACTTTCAAACTTCAGCGTCGCGCCAAACAGCGGCGTGTCACAGCCTGCACAGGAAAAAACACCCTGACGCTTCTCATGCAACAAGGCGCAAGAGCCCGGACGCTCGGTACCGTGCTGGCGCATAATATAATATTGCTCGGGTGTCAGGCGCTCCTGCCATTCCTGATCAGTACGCGTCACCTTGTAAGTATGGCCATTCATGGCTTTACTCCTTCAATCACCCTTGTTCGCCTCAAGGATATAGTTAGTCTAAGCGCCTATTCCCACCACCTTGTTCCATCAAGTCTGGCCGAGAACGCGGAGGCGCTATGACTGTGATTTCCTCAATCGCTGAACTCGAGGCGCTCTATCAACCAGCGCCAGCCCCAGCCTCCCTGGTGAAGGTCAGCCCCACCGTCACACCGGAATACGCCCGCCTCATCGAAGCCAGCCCCTTTGTGGCACTCGCGACGTCTGGCCCCGAAGGCCTCGACTGCTCGCCCCGTGGCGACAAACCGGGTTTCATTCGGATTCATGACAGCAGCACGCTGATGATGCCGGATCGCCGGGGCAATAACCGTATCGACAGCCTGCGAAATATCGTGCGGGATCCCCGCTGTGCGCTTCTTTTTCTCATTCCGGGCTCCGGCACCACATTGCGGGCCAATGGCCGGGCGCATCTTTCGGCAGACCCCGCCTTACTCGCAAGCTTCGCCATCGAGGAAAAAGCACCGCGGACCGTCGTCGTGTTGCAGATTGAGGAAATTTACTTCCAGTGCGCCCGCGCCATCATGCGCTCGGAGCTATGGAACCCGGATCATCACGTCGATCCCAAAGATCTTCCCTCTGCGGGACAAATGTTAGCCGCGATCACAGCCAATGCCGTCGGCGGCGAGAGCTATGATAAATCTTGGCCTCAACGGGCCAAAGAGACGCTCTGGTGAAATCAGGCTGCGGGAGCCTCTGTTAGGGTCGAAATCAGCTTCTGGAGCTCGCCTTGTGTAAATGGCTTGGCCAAGCGCGGCAGGTTCATCCGTCGCGCCTGCTCAATATCGGCATAGCCACTGGCTAAAGCGACGGGAAGCTCTGGGTACTGCTTGATAATTTCTTCAGCCAGCGCCACCCCAGTCATGCGCGGCATGGCGTGATCCGTGATAACGAGATCAATGTCTTGGTTCGCTTCGAGCAAGGCCAGAGCCTCCGCACCAGAATGCGCCTCAACGACCTTATGACCCAGTTCCTCGAGCATGAGAGAGGTGTTGAGCAAAACCAGCGCATCATCATCAACCGCTAGGACTTTGAGCTGGGTTTTAGCAATGCGCGGTGTCAGGGCATCAGGTTTGATCACTTCAGCCACCGGCTCAGTCTCGGCGGCGAGTGCTTCAAGCCAAAGCTCGACCCTCGTCCCTTCCCCTTTTACGCTGTAGATCGACATCATGCCGCCGGACTGCTCAGCGATCCCCTGAACCATCGGCAGTCCCAAGCCAGTGCCTTTTCCGACCCCTTTAGTGGTGAAGAACGGTTCACGAGCATGTGCGAGCGTTTCTTCGTCCATGCCTTCGCCAGTGTCCTCAACCGACAGGCAAACATACTTGCCGGGCTTGAGTTTCACATGGCCGGGAGCGATGTCGTGCTCCGCTGCCGAAAACCGAAGCGTGCCCCCGTTGGGCATTGCATCGCGCGCATTGACGGCTAGGTTCAGCAGCGCGGCATCCAAATGATTGGGATCTGTGCTGACCTTGGGCAGGCTAATCGGAAAGCGCGTTTCCACCATCACCGAGTGCCCGAGCGTGCGGCTCAAGAGTTCACCCATTCCCCGCACCACTTCAGCAAGGTCAACAGGACGATTCTCCAAGTCCTGTTTGCGGGCAAAAGCCAACATGCGTTTGGTCAATTGGGCGCCACGTTGGGCGGCTTGATAGGCGTTGTCGATGAGGCGACTATTGCGGTCATCAGCGGGCAATCGCCTCTTCAGCACTTCAAGGCTGCCCATCACCACCATCAATAGGTTATTGAAGTCATGTGCGACGCCACCCGTCAGCTGGCCAATAGCCTCCAACTTTTGGGTTTGGAACAATTCTTCACGGGCTTGCTCGAGACTTTCCTGCTGCTTGATCCGATCGGTGATATCACGAACGATCTTAGCAAAACCAACCAGCAGGCCATTGCTGTCGCGGATAGCATCAATCGCAATGCTGGCCCAAAAAACCGTCCCATCCTTGCGAACGCGTTGCGCTTCATCGTGGAAGTGGCCTTTGGTGGCGGCAATCTCAAGCGCTCTCTGAGGCAAGCCCGCAGCTCGAGCCTCGCTCGGGAAAAACGCAGAAAAATGCGTGCCGATTATCTCTTCGGCCGTATAGCCGTTGATCCGCTCCGCACCCTTGTTCCAGCTTTCAACACGACCCTCCAAGCTCAGCATGGAAATCGCATAGTCTGAAACATTCATAACCAGAGTGCGAAATCCGTCTTCGGTGCCGAGTGGATGCACGTCAGAGCTGTCAAATTCGTCTATCGCACGGATCGTCACCCCATAGGCGGAATCGCTCTTATCTCGCCCCAGAAGTGCTTCAGCTGTGACGTGAACGGGCACCGGCGACGAGGTTCCACGACACAAAAACTCGGTGCTCTCAAATCGACCAGCTTCGCCTATGGCCTGCTGAATGCACATCATCAGACCAAGGGAATGAGAACTACTTTTAAACAAGCTATCGAGATGCCGACCAATGGCGTCGGTCGCCGACAAACCGCTGAGTAACGTAGCGCCACGATTCCACGAGGTTATCCGCCCCTCGTCATCAAGAGCGAAAATCGCATACTCGCTTATCGTGTCGACCAGAAACTTGAAGCGTTCGGTCTCACCCGGGCTTAGCAGCCGAGATGGATCATTGTGCATAGGCGAACGCTCTCCATCAATTCAGCAGATGAACTCATGCTCAGCGACTTGGTTCCGCGTTTGCATCGCTACTTTTGCGCCAGAGACAAGCAACGGTCGGACCGAGATCGACACACGCACTTTAGCCAACGCTTATTAATTAAAAATATGGACTGACAGTTGTATAGAGCGTTTCTATCCTTACTGAAAGCAAGTGACAAGCACTCCAATTTCATCAAATCAATAAATCACGAAACCAGCAAGCAATTCCGAAGTGTACATCCCACCCCGAGCCTCCTAAAGTTAACTTTCTGCAACAACACCCAACAAAAACAACACCAACTCCGAACCCCTCGGGGAAAATGCTAAAGGCGAACGATCATCGCCTTCGCGTTTAAGATGAACTTATCGGAGTTATCCCCGGACCGCTGGCTCGGCATACGCTCTCTACAGCGCAAAAAGAGAGTTGAAATGACAGATCGATATTCCGGCCACGCCAAGAGCTTGAGTTCCCCTGCGGACCACGGCTTCTCCATAAGCCCTTCTGACTCGCTAGACCTAACCGAGCCGACCCGCGCCATTTATATTGGGACCGGCGGCAATCTTGCTGTGACACTGCTGTCCGGCGCCGAGTTAACATTGGCCAACATCCCTACAGGCAGCATAATGCCAATCCGTATTCGGCGCATCAAAGCGACAAACACCACGGCCACCAATCTGGTGGGCTTGGTTTAGGCGACTTTATTTTTGATGAAAAAGAGATGGTGGGCGTAACAAGGATCGAACTTGTGACCCCTACGATGTCAACGTAGTGCTCTCCCGCTGAGCTATACGCCCATCTCTCGGGTGAACTGTCTTACAACGTCGTTTATCCGGTTTCCCGCATGAACTGAGCTGAAAGCCTGTTCTGTATCATGGTGGGTGCGACAGGGATTGAACCTGTGACCCCTGCCGTGTGAAGGCAGTGCTCTCCCGCTGAGCTACGCACCCCCTGCAATGTGCAGAGGAGAAAGAGATGGTGGGCGTAACAAGGATCGAACTTGTGACCCCTACGATGTCAACGTAGTGCTCTCCCGCTGAGCTATACGCCCATCTCTCTCGGGTCAGAAGCGTTGCCGCTTCCGATGTTGGCGATAGACCATATTTCGGTTCCGCCGGTCAAGAGGCCGTTTGCCCCCTGTGGATTACTTTCGCAAATTCTTTTGCAGTTTCCGCAGATTACCGCGAAACGCCTAGCATTTTGCGCGCTCGCCCCGCTTACGCGGCGAGTAGGCGTTCCACTTCACTCACCAAATCGCGCAAGTGGAATGGCTTTGACAAAACAGAGGCATCCTTGGGCGCGTCGCTGTCTGGGTTCAATGCGACAGCGGCAAAGCCAGTGATGAACATGACCTTGAGATCTGGATCGAGTTCGGTGGCGCGACGTGCCAACTCGATCCCGTCCATTTCGGGCATCACAATATCACTGAGCAGCAGCGAGAAAGGCTCCTCGCGCAGACGCTCATAGGCGGACAGCCCATTGTCGAATGAGACAACGTCATAGCCTGCGTTCTTGAGCGCGCGCGTCAGGAACTGGCGCATATCGTTGTCGTCTTCAGCAAGCAGAATTCGCTTCATCAGCATCCCTGATGTCGTCTTTAAGAGTGAGTCGGAGTTCTGGCGATAATTATGCCAGTTCTGCAGTTTCGCAACCACTCTCGACCATAGGCAGTTCTTTCGAGGAACGCCACAAGGCAATTGCGCGACAAACTGGACAAGTCGGTCGCGAAGGGCGAAACTGGTATGAGCAGAATCACGGCGGCGCTCTGAGCGCAATGGGGGAAACGCGTGCGATCCGATTATTGGGATCAACCTGCATTCGAAACCATCCGCCCGCGGCGGCCGGTATCGCCCCTTGTTTTCAATTCACCTCATTCTGGCAAAGTCTATCCAGAACGATTTCTGGCAATGGCACGGCTCGATCATCTGTCGATCCGCCAATCGGAAGACGCTTATGTGGACGAACTCTTCGCCCGAGCACCACATCTTGGCGCCCCCTTACTGAGAGCGCATTTTCCGCGCGCGTATCTGGACGTCAATCGTGAACCGTGGGAGCTGGATCCCACGATGTTCGTCGACTCCTTATCAGATCGCTTTAACACCACCTCGCCGCGCGTTGCCGCTGGCTTGGGCACCATTGCCCGCGTAGTCGCTGAGAATAAGCCTATCTACCGCGAACGCCTGACCATGGACGATGCTCGCATGCGTATTGAGGGGATTTATCACCCCTACCACGCTGCGCTTCAAAAGCTCTTGAGTGAGGCTATTGCCCATTCGGGAATTGCGATCCTCATTGATTGTCATTCTATGCCGCGTATTGGTCGCAACGGTGAACGCGCTACGCCGGACGTCGTATTGGGCGACCGCTACGGCACGACCTGCGCCGCCCCCCTCATCGATCTGGTCGAAACCGCATTCACCACTGCAGGGTTAAAGGTCGCCAGAAACCGCCCCTATGCGGGGGGATTTTGCACGCGGTCCTATGGCCGCCCCCAGCATGGTGTCCACGCGCTCCAGATCGAAATCAGCCGCCACCTCTATATGAACGAGGTCACCCTCGAAAAACACTCGGGCTTCGCCACCATGAAAACGGTGATCGACAGCCTGATCCAGACCCTGATCGGTCTTGACCTCGTCGCCTTAGCGACAAATCGGGTTGGACTGTCTAAGGCGGCAGAATAGAAAACCAATCATCCCCTCTGCTTAGAACCAACATGGCCCGAACTGCGCCGATCAGAAATGCTTTAGGGGTTTAACCCTGCTGCATTGCAAGCTATCTGCTTTGGTCAGAAAACCCGCTGGCATTGGTGAGCGATAATGGCCGACCTCCCCTCAGAAATTGACTTTGCCCGCATTCAGGCGACGCTACTTGCGGCCGCCGACGCAGCGGCGGCAAAAACACTTCCCCTTTTCCGCACACCGATCGCCGTTGACAACAAGCTGGCCAAGGGCTTTGATCCTGTGACGGAAGCGGACAAAGGTGCTGAAACCGCCATCCGCGCCGTGATCGAACAAGCATTCCCGGACCATGCGATCATCGGCGAAGAATGGGGCCGCACAGGGGACAGTCGCTATAGCTGGATCATCGACCCGGTCGATGGCACACGGGCGTTCATATCCGGCGCACCCGTTTGGGGCACACTCATCGCTTTTGCTGTAGACGGTGTTGCGGTCGCGGGCCTGATGAGCCAACCGTTCATTGGCGAAAATTACCTAGCGGTGCCAGGGGCCTCCACCTATCGACGCGGCGAGCTTGCTCAATCGAACAGAACTTCCGGCTTAAGCGAATTGGAGTCAGCACGGGTATTTACGACGACACCCAAGCTGTTTGACACAGAAGACCTCCAGGCGAAATGGCAAGCTATTGAAGGCGCCACGCGTCTCCAACGCTTCGGCATGGACTGCTATGGATATGCCCTACTCGCCTCAGGCCATGCAGATCTCGTCATTGAGCCATACCTGAACACATACGACATTGCCGCCCTGGTGCCGATCATCCGAGAAGCTGGCGGCGCCATATCTTGTTGGGATGGATCAGAGCCCACAGGTGGCGGAAATGTAGTCGCGGCCGCGAGCCAAGAACTGCTCGAAAAAGCTCTAGAACTCATTGTTAAAGCCAAATAGTGTCCGAACGTTTTATTAACTGACAACATGTTAGATGCCTCTACGCGCTTTCGCTGGGGGCATCGAAACATTGCGTAACCTTAGAAAACTTCTCACCGACAATTCGGGTGGGGTCGCCATAATATTTGGCATTCTCCTGCCATCGCTGCTTGGGGTTTCCGCACTCGCGATTGAAGTGGGCTCTTGGTACGCGGATAAAAACCGTCTGCAAATCGCGGCGGACGCAGCCGCCTATAGCGCGCTTGTCGCCTATCAGAAGAACAAGTCACTCACTGATGCCGTCACCATCGGTATCGCCGAGGCACGTGCATCTGGATATTCGGGACCAGACGATCAGATCGTGATTTTGATCCCGTCGCCAGACGGGACTTTGGGCGCTAATTCCTCACGCGCCATCCTCCAAGAACCCTCGCGTCTGTTCCTATCGCAACTCTTTCTCGAACAGAGCTGGCTCGATATCTCCACCGTTTCGTATGCTACGGCAAACACCGCTGCGCCAAACGTGCCGTGCATGTTGGCGTTAAAGCAGAAGCAGTCTCGCTCGATCCTCATTGCCGCCTCTGTCCAAGTGAACATGAGCTGCACGGTCGCGACCAATTCCAACAGCGCGGACGCTATTTGGGGTGAAGGGTCAACCCGACTGGCCGCCGAATGCGCAACCACGCCAGGGAATTACGCCACAAACGGCAGCGCAAAAATCACCTTTAGCAATTGCCCCAATGGCACCTATACGCGTGCCGAAACCAGCAACCATCTCGCTGGCACCCAGTTTTGGGGCACAAGCCAAATTCCAGACACCAACACCTTGGCCGATCAGAATGTTGCCCAAGGCCGGTATGGCGCAGGCATGCCCGGCGGCGCCAGCCTGCATCCGGGAAAATATGGCAAACAAGTTGAGATTGCCGGCACAGTGACGCTGGCTCCGGGCATTTATTATTTTACGGCCGGCTTCCGCGCCACGAATGGTGCGAAAATTATCGGCGAGGGCGTCACGATCTATGTCGATCAAACGCACGTCCTAGACATTGCCCAAGATGTTCAATGGCAGTTGAGTGCGCCAAAAACCGGCCCAACGGCGGGTATAGCTATCATGGGGAACCCCAATCTCGCCGGTAGAGATGTCCGTCTCATCGGCATTTTGGGCAATGTGCAAGGCGCAGTCTATTTCCCCAATGATAGACTACTCACCGAGGCAGGACCCAACCTCGCCACGGCCCGCTGCACGCAGATTGTTGCGTCAATGATCGACATTCGCGGTGCGGGCACCATCAACAATAATTGCTCAGGCGGCACTGGTGTGAGTGCAAATGCTGGCCATGTCCGTCTCGCCAAAGGTCCTGCAGCATGATGGCCCTCTTGCGCATTCTCCGTCGGTTTTGGCGCACGGCGGCCGGAAATGCCGCGATTGAGTTCGCCCTCATCGTCCCGATCGTTCTCCTTCTGCTTGTCGCTGTGTACGATCTCGGAACGGGGTTCACCGAAAAGATCAAAGTGCAGTCGGCGCTCAATTCTGGAATGCAGCACGTTATGCAGACTGAGGGCGCCGATCTCGCCATGACCAGCACCGTCATCAATCATCAATTGAATGACAAAGCGGGTGCAGCCAGCGTTTCCGTCGAGAAAATCTGCCGCTGCAACAGCCAAGCTATTGTCTGCAGCCAGAGTTGTTCAAAGGGCGTTGCGCACTACGTTCTGGCAAGTGCCAGCCTGCCTTATGCGAGCCCGCTCATGGGCGTCGACATGTCCATAGCCGCTAATTTTGAACTCTTTGTGGGGTACAAATAATGCGGCGGCTGAGAAATTCAAAAAGCGCACTGCGCGACGACCGCGGCGGATCAGCAGTGGAATTTGCGCTCGTTGCTCCGATCTTCATTCTGACTCTGGTCGGACTGACAGAGGTGGGCTTCGCGATTCATGCGCACGCCACGCTGACCCAGATCGCCGAAGGGGGCGCACGTCACCTGCTGTTCGCCCCAGAGGATAGAAGTGGCGCTACCACCCAGATCTTTGCTGACACCAAGGGCACCACGATCACGGCTGAGGACCTAACAGTCGCGCTGACTGAAAAGTCCGCGCCCTATCATCACTTGGAGGTCACGCTGAATTATATCTTCCGACCCGTTGGCCCATTTCCACTTCCGAGTGGCATCCCTATGGTCGCCCGCGCCTCGGTTCTGCTGGGCGGCACCTAAACCGTCTGATTGGTTACAAACGCGTCGAACGCCGCAAAAACCTGAGCACGAACGCGGTTGTTTTCCATGAACAACTCGTGCTGGGCACCCGGCACAACAGTGTGGTGTCCTGTGCGCAGTCGCAAGCCCAACTCCTCAATCGCGGGCGTTGAGACGATACGGTCTCCGCCAGCCGCCAGCATCAGGACAGGAATTTGTATCTCGCTGGGGAAGCGATCCCGCTTCGTGGCCATCATCGCCCCCATGGCCGCGGCAAGCCAACGAAATGTCGGCGACCCAATGTATAGGCTCTCATCGGCGCGGAGTGTCTCAATCATGCGCTGATATCGCCCCGCGTCGGATGTGAGCGGGTTGTTGGGGAACATGGCTTCATCGGGCCGACGATCCCCTCGACGCGCCATTGGCAGGCGTCCAAGTCCCAGAAAGCTTAGCGTCTCAGCGACTATCCGCACTTTTGGCAAGCTATCTTCCATGCCATGGAGCCCAACCATAGGCGCTGACAGGAACACACGATCAAAGATCATCCGATCCTGTGTTGCCGCGTAAAGGCTGGCCATACCACCCATAGAATGCCCGACGAGATAGAATGGCCCCGGACAATCGGGCAGCAAAATATCGCGATGGAAACAGCGCAGATCGGTCCAGTAATCCTCAAAGCGATCGACATAACCTAGGGTCTTATTGCCAATCAGCCGATCTGAGCCGCCCTGCCCGCGCCAATCAAATGTCGCCACAGCAAATCCACGCTTTTGAAAATCAGCGACTGTCTCAAAATATTTTTCAATATATTCGGTGCGCCCTTGCACAAGGCAGACCGTTCCACGCGCGACATCGCCTTTCCGTGGCCACAGCGCATAGCGCAGGCGCACCCTATCCGAGGTCCGAAAATACCCCACCCGCGCCCCTTCCGGTGCTGGATTATTGGGAATTGAGAGGAGTTTTGCTCCATTCGGATCAACGAGTACTGTCACGACGTCCTCATGCTTACGGCTGTGAACCTTACTGCCTTGAGGGTAAAAGAAAAGCCAGCAACCTGATGGCCACTGGCTTTTCCTTTTGATTGCGGCCCAAGCGGGGTGCGGGGGACTTTGAACCGCCCCCCATAACTACGCACCCAGGTCTGAACCCGATCCGAGAAAGGCATTCATTCTGCGTTCACTGCGCAGAACAAAGGGCGCCGCAGCGCCCTAAATTCTATTCGTCGTCGGTGAAACGCACCTTACCGATATAGCCAAGGTTACGGTTGCGCTGGCCGTAGTCGATGCCATAACCAACCACGAACTCGTCTGGAATATCAAAGCCAATCCACTTGGCGTTCACTTCCGCTTCACGACGCGACGGCTTGTTGAGTAGCGCGCAAATTTCGATCCGGCGCGGGTGACGCGTGTTGAGGATTTCGAGCACATGGGTCAGCGTGTGACCGGTGTCGATAATATCTTCCACCACCAGCACGTCGCGACCACCGATTTCGCCACGCAGATCCTTCAAGATGCGCACTTCACGGCTCGATTCCATGCCGTCGCCATAGGATGAGGCTTCGATGAAATCGACTTCCACTGGCAGATTAATTTCACGCACGAGATCCGCGATGAAAATAAACGAGCCGCGCAGCAGCCCAACAACCACCAGCTTGTCGGTATCCGAGTAGTGAGCCGAAATTTCCTTCGCCAGCGCCTCAACGCGTGCAGCGATGGCTTTGGCGGAGATCAATTCATCAATGACGTAAGGTGTGTGGCTCATGTGAGTCCTCGGCAGCGCAGAGAGTGCGGTCTTAGAGCGGGGCGGGTTTGGGGTCAACAGAAGGCTTACTTACTCCCTAGATTGCATGCCCCAACCTAGCCTCCCCCATAAATGAGGGAGGAACCGCTCGGATCTTGCGGCGGCATCAAGCGGTGCACTTTCGCTCCCCTCCCCCGCCTGCGGGGGAGCCGGGTGGGGGAAGCGCTTAAAACAAAAAAGCCCCGCCGGAGCGGGGCTTTCTATTCACTTCAACCCTAGCCGCTTAGCGCGGCAGTGCAGTCTTGCCCATCAAATCAAGGTCAATGGCACGGGCGGCCTGACGGCCCTCACGGATCGCCCAAACAACGAGGGACTGGCCACGGCGCATATCGCCTGCTGCGTAAACCTTATCGACCGAGGTCTTGTAGGTAAACGTGTCAGCAAACAGATTGCCACGCTTGTCGAGATCAGCACCCAGCTCGGTCAGCATGCCTTCGGCAACTGGACCAGCAAAGCCGATGGCGAAGAGCACGAGGTCGGCCTTGATGATGAATTCCGAACCCGGAATTGGCTTACGCGAACGATCAACACGCGCGCATTCAACGCCCGTGACATGCCCCTTGGCATTGCTGATGATCTTCATCGTGCCTGCAGAAAACTCACGGATCGCGCCTTCTGCCTGCGAAGACGAGGTACGCATCTTAACTGCCCAATTT
This sequence comes from Devosia sp. MC532, assembly GCF_016461625.1. NCBI lineage: Bacteria > Pseudomonadati > Pseudomonadota > Alphaproteobacteria > Hyphomicrobiales > Devosiaceae > Devosia > Devosia sp. MC532. The sequence goes on from NZ_JAEMNZ010000007.1 coordinate 146,694, forward strand.
GGCCAGTTGGTCAGCTTGTCTTCCATTTCCGGCGGCATTGGACGCACGTCGAGCTGGGTCACGGCAATCGCGCCCTGACGGAACGAAGTACCAACGCAGTCCGAAGCCGTATCACCACCACCGACAACCACAACATGCTTGCCCGCAGCCGACAGCTGGAACTGTTCGGAGACGTCTTCGCCACCGACGCGACGGTTCTGCTGGACGAGGAACGGCATAGCGAAATGAACGCCGTCAAAGTCCTTGCCTTCAACATCCACATCGCGCGGACGTTCTGCACCACCGGTCAGCAGCACAGCATCATAACCCGCCTGCAATTCTGAGAGCGGACGCGTGACGCCAATGTTTTCGCCATAATGGAAAGTGACGCCTTCGGCTTCCATCTGCGAAACGCGGAAGTCGATGTGTTCTTTTTCCATCTTAAAGTCTGGAATGCCGTAGCGCAGCAGACCGCCAGCCTTGGGCTCACGCTCATAGAGGTGAACATCATGGCCTGCGCGCGCCAGCTGCTGGGCCGCAGCCATGCCTGCAGGACCACCGCCAACGATGGCGACCTTCTTGCCGGTCTTGGCTTCAGCGATAACGGGCTTGACCCAACCGCCACGGATTGCCTTGTCGGCAATCGCCTGCTCAACAGTTTTGATCGCGACCGGGCTATCTTCCAAATTCAGCGTACACGCTTCCTCGCACGGAGCGGGGCATATGCGGCCGGTGAATTCGGGGAAGTTATTGGTCGAGTGGAGGTTGCGCGCAGCCTCTTCCCAGTCGTTGTTGTAAACGAGGTCGTTCCAATCCGGGATCTGATTGTGAACCGGGCAGCCCGTATCGCCGTGGCAGAAGGGGATGCCGCAGTCCATGCAACGCGCCGCCTGATCGGTGACGCGCGCTTCTGACAGTGGAATAGTGAACTCACCAAAGTGACGAATGCGGTCCGAAGCCGGCTGATAGCGGGATTCTTCACGTTCGATTTCGAGAAAGCCAGTAACCTTACCCATTGCTCGCTCTCCCCTTACTCAGCAGCCACATTGACGCCAAAGGCGCGCTTCTTTTCCATCTCAAGGATGGCGCGACGGTATTCGACCGGCATGACCTTAACGAATTTCGGACGCATCTCGGTCCAGTTCTCAAGGATATACTTGGCGCGGGTCGAGCCGGTGTAGTGCAGGTGGTTGGAGATGAGCTGGTGCAGACGTTCATCGTCGTGCTTGGTCATGTCGCCAGAGATGTCGACACGGCCATGCCATTCGAGATCCCCACCGTGGTGGTGGAGTTTCTGCATCAGATCTTCTTCTTCCTGCACCGGTTCGAGATCGACCATGGCCAGGTTACAGCGATCGCGGAAGGTACCTTCCTCATCGAGAACATAAGCCACGCCGCCGGACATCCCTGCAGCAAAGTTTCGACCGGTCTTGCCCATGACGACAACCAGACCACCGGTCATGTATTCGCAACCGTGGTCGCCGGTACCTTCGACAACTGCAATAGCGCCGGAGTTACGAACGGCGAAACGCTCGCCCGCAACACCGCGGAAGTAGCATTCACCTGAGGTCGCACCGTAAAGCACGGTGTTACCGACGATGATCGACTTTTCCGGAACAATGCCGATCTTGTCGGATGGACGCACCACAATGCGACCACCAGCTAGGCCCTTGCCGACATAGTCATTGGCATCGCCGATCATATCGATGGAAATGCCCTTCGAGAGGAAGGCACCAAATGCCTGACCAGCCGTGCCACGCAGGGTGATCGAAATGGTGTCTTCCGGCAGGCCGTCATTGCCGTACTTCTTGGCGAGAGCGCCCGAGAGCATTGCCCCAGCCGAACGGTCACGGCTGCGGATCGGCAGATCGATCTGCACCGGAGTGCCGTTTTCGAGTGCCGGAGCGGCCAGCTCAACCAGCTGACGGTCAAGCACAGCTTCAAGGTGGTGGTTCTGAACTTCCGAGTGGAAGATCGTGTCTTCACCCAGAGGCTCCGGCTTGTAGATCAGCTTGGCGAGATCAACCCCTCCGGTCTTCCAGTGGGTATCAACGCCCTTCTGTGCCAGCAGGTCCGAGCGGCCAACCAGCTCATTGAGCGTGCGTGCGCCCAGCGAAGCCATGATGCCACGCAGCTCTTCTGCCACAAAGAAGAAGTAGTTGATGACGTGTTCTGGCGTGCCCTTGAAGCGCTTGCGCAGCACCGGATCCTGGGTAGCAACGCCAACCGGGCAGGTGTTGAGGTGACACTTACGCATCATGATGCAGCCAGCCGCGATCAATGGCGCAGTCGAGAAGCCGAATTCATCAGCCCCCAGCAGCGCGCCGATCAGCACGTCGCGGCCGGTCTTGAGACCACCGTCAACCTGCAGGCGAACACGTGAGCGTAGGCGGTTGAGCACCAGCGTTTGATGGGTTTCTGCCAGACCGATTTCCCACGGACCACCAGCGTGCTTGAGCGAGGTCAGTGGCGAAGCGCCAGTGCCACCGTCAAAGCCGGAGATGGTGATGTGGTCAGCACGTGCCTTGGCAACGCCAGCGGCAACCGTACCAACACCGCCTTCTGACACGAGCTTGACCGAAATGTCGGCCTGTTCATTGACGTTCTTGAGATCGTAAATGAGCTGCGCGAGATCTTCGATCGAGTAGATGTCGTGGTGCGGCGGCGGGGAGATAAGGCCCACGCCTGGGGTCGAGTGACGGGTCTTGGCCACAATCCAGTCGACCTTATGGCCCGGCAGCTGACCGCCTTCACCTGGCTTTGCGCCCTGTGCAACCTTGATCTGGATCTGGTCCGAGTTGACCAGATATTCAGCCGTCACACCAAAGCGACCCGAAGCAACCTGCTTAATGGCCGAACGCAGTGGGTTCTGCGAACCATCTGCCAGTGGCTTATAGCGATCAGGCTCTTCGCCACCTTCACCGGTGTTGGACTTGCCGCCGATCTTGTTCATGGCCTGAGCAAGCGTCGTATGCGCTTCACGGCTGATCGAGCCAAAGCTCATCGCGCCGGTAACGAAACGCTTGACGATGTCCGCAGCAGGCTCAACGTCGTCCAATGCGACAGCCTCGCCAATTGGCTTCACGTCCAAGAGGTGACGAATGGCGAGATAGCCGTTTTCAGCTTCATTCACGCGCGTGGCAAAGCTGTTGTAGCGATCCTGAGCATTCTCAGGCGCTTCATCAGCCGTACGCACAGCATGCTGCAGGTCAGCGACAACGTCAGGGGACCAAGCGTGCTTTTCGCCGCGGATACGGTAGGCATATTCGCCACCGACTTCGAGCGACTTGCGCAGCACAGTATCATCGCCAAAGGCGAGGTCGTGGCGACGAACGGTTTCTTCCGAAACTTCACCAAGGCCCACGCCCTCGATCGAGGTCGAGGTGCCAAAGAAGTACTTGTTGACGAAATCGGAGTTGAGACCAACCGCATCAAAGATCTGCGCGCCGCAATAGGACTGGTAGGTCGAAATGCCCATCTTGGACATGACTTTGAGCAGGCCCTTACCGACGGACTTGATGTAGCGGTAGACCACTTCATCCGCCGACACTTCCTCAGGGAATTTGCTTTCAGCGTGCAAGGACTGCAGCGCTTCGAAGGCGAGGTATGGGTTGATCGCTTCTGCGCCATAGCCCGCGAGCATAGCGAAGTGGTGGATTTCGCGGGCTTCACCCGTTTCAACCACGAGGCCGGTCGAGGTACGCAGACCCTTGCGGATCAGGTGGTGGTGAACAGCCGCGAGCGCCAGCAGGGTCGGGATATCCAGACGATCTGCGGCAACCAAACGGTCGCTCAGAATGATGATGTTGTATTCACCGCGCACGGCATCTTCTGCGGACTGGCAGAGGCGTTCAATCGCCGCTTCCATGCCTTCAGCACCTTCCGACTTAGGATAGGTAATGTCGAGCGTCTTGGTCTTGAACTGGTTGCTGTCGATCTCGCCAATGCCACGGATCTTTTCGAGATCTTCATTGGTCAGGATTGGCTGGCGCACTTCAAGGCGCTTCACCTTCGAAAGACCTTCTAGGTCAAACAGGTTCGGACGCGGACCAATGAACGAGACAAGGCTCATCACCGATTCTTCGCGGATCGGATCAATTGGCGGGTTGGTGACCTGCGCAAAGTTCTGCTTGAAGTAGGTGTAAAGCAGCTTGGACTGGTTCGACAGCGCCGACAGCGGTGTGTCCGTCCCCATCGAGCCAACGGCTTCCTGCCCAGTGGTCGCCATTGGCGCCATCAGCAGTTTTACGTCTTCCTGCGTATAGCCAAACGCTTGCAAGCGATCGAGCAGCGCTTCGGTCGACTCCGGAGCTTTTGGTGCAACGGCGGGAAGATCTTCCAGAACGATCTGGGTGCGCGCGAGCCAATCAGCATATGGATTGGAGGTAGCGAGCGTCGACTTGATCTCGTCATCCGAGATAATGCGCCCTTGCTCCAGATCGATGAGCAACATACGACCCGGCTGCAAGCGCCAGCGTTCAACAATGTCTTCATCCGGAATATCGAGCACGCCCGATTCCGAAGCCAGAATGACGTGATCTTCCTTGGTCACAAGGTAGCGTGCCGGGCGCAGACCGTTACGATCGAGCGTTGCCACAACATAGCGGCCGTCCGAGATCGACATCGCTGCCGGACCGTCCCATGGCTCCATCAAGGAGGCGTGGTACTGGTAAAAAGCGCGACGCTTTTCATCCATCAGCGGGTTACCAGCCCATGCTTCTGGCACGAGCATCATCGCTGCGTGCGGCAGCGGATAGCCACCCCGCACGAGGAATTCGAGCGCGTTGTCAAAGCATGCCGTATCGGACTGACCTTCGTAGGAGATCGGCCAAAGCTTGCCGATATCCTCGGCATAATACTTGGAGTGCACCGAAGCCTGACGGGCAGCCATCCAGTTGACGTTGCCACGGATGGTGTTGATTTCACCATTGTGGGTGGTCATGCGATAGGGGTGTGCCAGCTTCCAGGACGGGAAGGTATTGGTCGAGAAACGCTGGTGCACAAGGGCAATCGCGCTTTCGAAATCTTCGTCGTGAAGGTCGGTATAGAATGCGCCCAGCTGGTCCGCGAGGAACATGCCCTTATAGACGAGCGTACGGGCCGACATCGACACGACATAGAAGCCGTTGTCCGACTGGCTCTCGGAGACCTCGCCATAAACGGTGTTGGAAATGACTTTGCGCACGATGAGGAGCTTGCGCTCGAACTCATCGAGGGTCAGGCCGTCCGGACGCGCCACAACCATCTGTTCGATGATCGGCTGCGTGGCGATAACGCCTTCGGAAAGCTTGGAGTTATCCCAAGGCACAGTGCGCTCGCCGAGAACCGTGAGGCCTTCTTGGGCGATGCAGCGACGAACCACTTCGGCGCAACGGACTTTGAGCTCTTCCCCATTCGGGTAGAAGATCATTGCGACTGCGTAGTGGTGCTTTTCGGGAAGTGCGAAGGGCAGCACCTTCTTGAAGAAGGCGTGCGGTGTCTGCACGAGAATGCCAGCGCCATCGCCCATCAAGGGGTCTGCGCCAACGGCGCCGCGATGTTCCAGATTCTCGAGGATTTCGAGACCCTTCTGGACCACTTCGTGGCTAGGCTTATTCTTAATGTTCGCGATCATGCCGATGCCACAGGCATCGCGCTCGCGTTTGGGGTCATACAGGCCTTGTGCCGCCGGGCGTCCCTGAACCGCGCCGGCGGCGGACTGGCGTGTTGGCGTCTGGTTCGATCCTGGGCTCATGACCATCAAACTTATCCCTTAACTGAATTGCCCCTTCACAGGGGGACGAATGCACAGGCGGCAAGCCGCAAGTTAATAACAGACACAGCGAAGTTGCGGGTCGTACAGCGTACGGCTCGAACGGCGTATCCGTCGATAATATAGGGTAGCGGCGCTGCATCCAAATGGCCGCTCAACTTCGGGCTTCCTCTCGCCCCGCCTATCCGTTTCCGCTCACGATAAGCGGGCCAGCCGAACCAGCGTGTGCGCTTGACCGCGGAGAGCGGGACGCACGGAGATAGGACAGAGATACTGCCCTAACACTCCCACATTTGCATAATTCCAAACTGGCAGCAAGCAGTTTCGACGCAGCACGAGAAGAAAAAATAGGAGTTCTGTGGAATTACCTATAGGAAATGATAGGAGAATGCCCGTTTAAGGATAACATCTCTCGCAAAACTGCCAGAATTTCAGGGATGGAGCGCGAAACTCCTATTTGATGCAAACACTCTGACTGCACAAGAAAAAGGCGCAGGGAACGAGCCTGCGCCTTTGCCTATCCGATGGACGTCGGAGGGAGATAGGGCCCGCAGGAGGAAGAGCGGGCCCAGAGAAGGTTAGTTAACCGACTTGTCTTCGATGGTGGCAGTCGGGGCTGCCGAGTTGATTGCGATGGTGCGCGGCTTCTTGCTTTCCGGCAGCTCGCGCTTCAACTCGAGATGCAGCAGGCCATTTTCGAGGCTCGCGCCTTGCACTTCAACATAGTCAGCCAGCTGGAAGCGCAGCTCGAAGGAGCGCTCAGCAATGCCGCGATGCAGGAACTCGCGCTTGGTGTCACCAGCTTCAACAGCCTTGGCACCCTTCACCACGAGGCTGTTTTCCTTGGTTTCGACTGCGATGTCGCCATTGGAGAAACCTGCAACTGCGATGGAGATGCGATAAGCATCATCACCGGTGCGCTCAATGTTGTAAGGAGGGTAGCTCTTCGTTTCCTGAGCCGAAAGCGTGTCCAAACGGTTGAACAGGCGATCAAAGCCAACAGTGGAACGGTAGAATGGGGAGAAATCGACGGTCTGCATTTTCACATTCTTTCATTAAGCAACGTGGATGTTTGCTCCGGCCATAAAAGATGCACCCCCATCTGTGGCGAGCGCTGTATTTTCTGAACCGGCGTTCCCGGATACCGGCGAACGCTTCAGATGTAGGGTTCAAAAATGCCCCTTCAAGACCCTAATTTCATTTTTCGGTTTCTTGGAGATTTTCTGATTTGCACGTCAAAAAAACAAAGGGCAGCACCTAAGTGCCGCCCATTTTTTGTCCGGCCAAATGGCAGCGATTACATCACCGCGCCAACTTGCCAAGGCACGAATTCATTGTCGCCATAGCCCAGCGCTTCAGACTTGGTTTCTTCGCCTGAAGCCACGCGCAGCATCAGATCAAAAATCTCCTGCCCCTTGGCCTCGATCGACACGCCCTCAACAATGTCCCCACAGTTGATGTCCATGTCGTCCATCATGCGCGCATACATGTCCGAATTTGTCGCGAGCTTAATCGACGGTACGGGTTTGCAGCCATAGGCGGAGCCACGGCCGGTTGTGAACGCCAAAATATTGGCCCCACCCGCCACCTGCCCAGTAGCAGACACCGGATCAAAGCCGGGCGTGTCCATAAACACAAAGCCCTTTTCGGTGACCTTTTCGGCATATTCATAAACAGCGGTAAGCGGCGTCGTGCCGCCCTTGGCCGCAGCACCGAGCGACTTTTCCAAAATCGTCGTCAACCCACCAAGCTTATTGCCCGGCGATGGATTGTTGTTCATCTCCCCACCATTGCGCGCGGTGTATTCCTCCCACCACTTTATGCGCGCTATGAGCTTTTCACCCACGTCCTGGTTCACTGCGCGGCGCGTAAGCAAGTGCTCCGCACCATAAATTTCCGGCGTTTCCGAGAGGATGGCCGTGCCGCCCTGCTTCACCAGTAAGTCCGCGGCAACGCCCAGAGCCGGGTTCGCGGTAATGCCCGAATAGCCATCCGACCCACCGCATTGAAGTGCCAGCGACAGATGCGAAGCGTCGACAGTCTCGCGTCGCGCCCGCGCTGCTACCGGCAGCATTTCCTTTATTCGCTCGACACCCCAATCAATGATCTTCCTCGTCCCACCGATCTCTTGGATCGTCATGGTCTGGAAGGTGTCGGTTTCCTTGAGGTTATAGGCTTCCTTCATCTTGTCGATCTGGAAGCCTTCGCAACCGAGGCCGACCAGAAGCGCCGCCCCCAGATTGGGGTTGGACGTATACCCCCACTGGGTCCGGCGGAAGATTTGATACCCCTCCCCCGAGAGGTCCATGGCGCAGCCCGTGCCATGGACAAAGGGGATAACACCATCGATTTCGGGATAATCATCAAGCACGCCGGAGCGGTTAATCGCCTCCGCCATGAATTTCGCGACGGTTGCCGAACAATTCACCGACGTCAAAATACCGATGTAGTTGCGCGTCCCCACCGAGCCATTCGCCCGTTTAAAGCCTTGGAACGTGGCCCGATTTTCGGCGGGCACAAAATCTACCGGCAACGCGCCCTGCGCAAAAGCATAATCATGGCTCAGCGACCCATCGGGCCCACCCATGCCGCAGTTGTGCTCATGCACCCAATCGCCCGGCACGATGTTCTCTTTGGCGAAACCAATGATTTGACCAAATTTTACGACCGCCTCACCGGCCAAAATCGGCTGCGTGGCAAATTTATGCCCGCGCGGCACCCGCCGAATAATCGCCACGCCCTGCGGCGTCTGCGTGCCCACATCCAAGTTTGCCAGTGCCACCGCAATATTATCGGCAGCGTTCAAAACTAGCGTTTTGCCTTCGGGGCGGATCATAGCTTCGGTCATCGTGGGCCTTCACACATTCTGACAATGACTGTGACGCCAGCTCACTTGTGCCATAGGCATTGGAACTCTAAGCACGGCAGCGCATTGTCAAACACTCGAACCCTAACTAACATGTTAGCATGAGGACGCAAACTGGTATGTATGATTTTCTTGGCGCTCCCGGGTCTCTGGCCCGCGGCACTGTCACCGTAGATGTGACGAACGCTCTGCGTCAGGGAATTGTCACGCTCGAACTCGAACCCGGCGTCATGCTCGACAAGAACGCCATTTGCGCCCAGCTCGGTGTCTCGCGGTTCCCGGTTAGTGAGGCCATAGCCCGCCTTGCCGAAGAGGGCTTGGTGGATATCGCCCCTCAGCGCGGCTCCACCGTCTCCCTCATTCGCATTGCCGATGTGCGAGAATATATGCTGATCCGCAAAGGCATTGAGAGCGAAGCATTGCGCGTTCTCATCGGCAAGCACGACGCGAGCGTTATCTCCGCGCTCCATGCCAATATGGCGGCCCAACGCGATGCAGCGCAGCGCGACGACGAAGAAGCTTTCCATCAGATCGACGTTGAGTTTCACGACATCATCTTTACCTCGATGCGCCTTAATAAGGTGAAGTCAGTGATCGATAAGACGCGCGCCAATCTTGATCGCGCGCGCCGCCTGATCATCACCCCACGACGCCTTAACGACACCATTGCCGAACATCAGGCCATTTTCGACGGCATTCTCGCCAAGAACGAACGCCAGGCCATCACCGCCATTCGCGCTCACATTGATGCTGTGATGATCGAGCTTTTCGCTTTCGCCACAGAGCATCCACTCATGTTCGCCGACGGCGCCGAATTTACCGCCAATAAGGACGATTTCCCCTTCGGCTAAACCTTTGTTTCAGGGAGGAAACATTGCTCAAGAATATTCCGGCCATTCTCAGCCCAGATCTGCTTTACGCCTTGCGCGCCATGGGCCACGGCGACGAGATCGCCATTGTCGACGCCAATTTCCCGGCAGAATATCTGGGTCCCGAAGTGATCCGCGCCGATGGCAGCTCCGCCACCGATGTCCTAAACGCCGTGCTGGCGCTGCTTCCGCTCGATGATTTTGTCGATCATGCCGCTATCGCCATGGCTGTCGTCGGCGATCCGAACGCCAAGCCCCCGATTTTTGGCGAATTCGAACAGATCATCGCCAAGCACGAACCCGCCGCAAAATTCTCGACCATTGAACGCTTCGCCTTCTATGACCGTGCGCGCGGCGCCTCCGCCGTGGTGCAGACCGGCGAGGGCCGCCTCTATGGCAACATCCTTCTCAAGAAAGGCGTGATCCGTCAGTCTTAAGTCGAACCGAACGGATTTTCCGTCTAGCGGCCTCGACACGCTAACATGTTAGTTTGTAAGACAGAGCCAAGTTCAAGGGAGACCTCAAATGAAACTTCTGCGCGTAGGTGCTAAGGGCGCCGAAAAGCCAGCGATCCTCGCATCTGACGGGTCGATCCGTGATCTATCCTCTGTTGTCGATGACATCGCCGGTGATGTTCTCACGCCTGCCGGTCTGGCCAAGATTGAAAAGGCCGACCTCGCGTCGCTTCCGACACTTTCGGCGAGTGAGCGCATCGGCCCCTGCGTTGGCCGCGTTGGTAAGTTCATCTGCATTGGCCTCAACTACGCCGATCACGCCGCTGAAACGGGCGCGCCGATCCCAGCTGAGCCGATCATTTTCATGAAGGCCACCAGCGCCATCATCGGCCCCAATGACGACGTCATCATTCCAAAGAATTCGATCAAGCCGGATTGGGAAGTCGAACTCGGCATCGTCATCGGCACTGAAGCGCGCTATGTCGAGCTTGAAGACGCTATGGATCACGTTGCAGGCTATTGCCTGATCAATGACGTGTCCGAGCGCCACTTCCAGACCGAACGTGGCGGCACTTGGGATAAGGGCAAAGGCTCCGACACCTTCGGCCCGATTGGCCCATGGGTCGTCACCAAGGACGAAGTCGCAGATCCGCAGAACCTTGGAATGTGGCTTGAAGTCGACGGCAAGCGCTACCAGAACGGCTCCACCAAGACCATGATCTTCGACGTGAAGACCATTGTCTCCTACGTCAGCCAGTTCATGAGCCTACAGCCAGGCGACGTGATTTCCACCGGCACCCCTCCAGGCGTCGGCATGGGCATCAAGCCAGAACCTGTGTGGCTCAAGCCGGGCAATGTCATGCATTTGGGCATCGACGGTCTTGGCGAACAACGCCAAAACGTCAAAGCGTACACCGCCTAAGGCCAAAGCTGACACGGCAAATATAAAGGGCCCCATCGGGCCCTTTTCTTTTCAAGGCGCTTTCCAACCTTCCTTTTACGGAGAGGTTAGGTGAAGGGGCCCTTCGGCGAGCCCCCAAAACCTAAAGCCCCGACATTACCTGCTCAACTTCTGCACGGGTTGGCGGCTGGCATCCCTTACGACCGCAATTGATCCCGGCAACCACTGCACCGAATTCCAGCATGTCTTCCAGCTGCTCATCATTGAGCGACAGCAGACTATGCGCCTTGAGCACGTCGGCTTCGTAGAGCCAGGTCAGAATACCTGCCATCAGACTATCCCCTGCCCCAACCGTGTCCCCAAACACCGGCGGCGAATAAATCGGTGCTTTCGCATGACCAGCATGGGAGAAAGCAATTGAGCCCCCCTCGCCCACCGTCACCACCACCAGTTCGCTATTGGGGCGCGAGAGCAGTTCCTTTGCATGCTCTTCGATGGAGAGCCCCGGGGAGAGCCAATCATGGTCCTCTTCGGAAAGCTTGATAATGTGCGCCAGATCGAGGAAACGCGACAGGCGCTGGCGGTAGCCGGCCTCATCATCGACCAGCTTTTCACGCACATTGATGTCGATAGAAATGGTTGCGCCTCGACCGATTGCCGACTTCACCACCTCGTCCCAAACCACAGCGTCTTCGGCCAAAATGGGGCAGAACCCACCGATCTGGAACAGCTCAAGCGTGCTGGGGAGCGCCTTCAGCAGACTGTCGCGCGTAAAGGCCCGATCTGCCCCACGCTCAAACACATATGAGGCCTGCATCTTTTCATTGAAGGAAACGATCGCCTTGGTCGTCGGCGCAGCAACGCGCTCCTTAACCAAAACCTCCACCCCCGCCGCCGCCAAAGGCTTGAGCAGCATGTCGCCATATTCATCTTGGCTGATGGGGCACATGAAGCCGGACTTATTGCCCAGCTTGGCGATAGCAATCGCACAGTTCATTGGCGACCCGCCGGGTAGAGCCTGCCGCTCTGCATCCGGCGCGTTTGAGACGGGAACGAGGTCTACGAGGCTCTCTCCACCCACAACGAACATGCATATCTCCCAAAACACAGTCTCGTTTCGGGAGATACCACTTTGTCTCTTGCCTCACCAGTAAGAGCGACGCTGAATTAGCTGCGCAGACCAGGCGCTTCCTGACCGGTCGCCGTCACATATTCGGTATAGCCACCGCCATAGGTGTGCACGCCATCTGGCGTCAGTTCCAAGACACGGTTCGACAGCGCGGCGAGGAAGTGGCGATCGTGGCTGACGAACAGCATAGTGCCTTCAAAATTCGACAGCGCCTCAATCAGCATCTGCTTGGTCTGAATATCCAAGTGGTTTGTCGGTTCGTCGAGCACGAGGAAGTTTGGTGGATCGAACAGGATCAGCGCCATCGCCAGACGCGCCTTCTCGCCACCGGAAAGCACCCGACATTTCTTTTCAATGTCGTCGCCCGAGAAGCCAAAGCAACCGGCCAGCGCGCGCAGTGGCGCCTGGCCCGCCTGAGGGAAATGATATTCTAACGTCTGGAAAATCGTGCTGTCGCCATCGATGGAATCCATCGCATGCTGGGCGAAATAGCCCATCTTCGTGCTCGGCCCACGACCCACCGTGCCCGCATCAGGCTCGGTCGCACCGGCAACCAGTTTCAACAGCGTGGACTTACCAGCGCCATTGACGCCCAGAATGCACCAGCGTTCCTTGCGGCGCACATGGAAGTCGAGGTTCTCGTAAATTACCTTAGAGCCATAGGCTTTGTTCACGCCCTTCACGAGCACAATGTCTTCGCCCGAACGTGGCGCAGGACGGAACTCGAAGGCGACAACCTGCTGACGCTTTGGCGGCTCGACTCGGTCAATCTTATCAAGCTTTTTCACGCGGCTCTGCACCTGCGCAGCGTGGCTCGCACGCGCCTTGAAGCGATCGATAAATGCGATTTCCTTAGCCAGCATCGCCTGCTGACGCTCAAACTGCGCCTGCTGATTGCGGTTCGCGATCTCGCGCTGGCTTTGGTAAAATTCGTAGTCACCGGTGTAGGTGGTCAGAGTACCCGCGTCGATCTCGAGGATCTTGTTGACGATGCGGTTCATGAACTCGCGGTCGTGCGATGTCATGAGCAGCGCGCCGGCATACCCCTTGAGGAAGGTTTCGAGCCAGATCAGGCTTTCAAGGTCCAAGTGGTTGCTCGGTTCGTCGAGGAGCAGCACGTCTGGGCGCATGAGGAGGATACGGGCGAGAGCCACGCGCATCTTCCAACCACCTGACAGCTTACCCACATCGCCGTCCATCATCTCCTGGCTAAAACCAAGACCGTCGAGCACTTCGCGTGCACGACCGTCGAGCGAATAACCATCGAGTTCTTGGAAGCGCCCCTGCACATCGCCATAGCGCTCGATGATAATGTCCATTTCGTCGGCTTTGTCCGGATCAGCCATAGCCGCTTCCAGCTCAGCCATTTCCGCCATCAGCTCGCTAACCGGGCCCGCGCCATTCATCACTTCGGCCACCGCCGAACGACCCGACATTTCGCCCACGTCCTGATTGAAGTAACCAATCGAGGTGCCGCGATCGACCGAAACCTGACCTTCGTCAGGGCTTTCTTCGCCGGTAATCATCCGGAAGAGCGTGGTCTTCCCCGCGCCGTTGGGACCGACGAGACCGATCTTTTCGCCCTTCTGCAGCGCCGCCGACGCTTCGATGAAGACAATCTGCTTGCCGTTCTGCTTGCCGATACTTTCGAGGCGGATCATGGGGAGGCCTTAGGGGAGAAAACTGGAACCGCCCCTAAATCATCCGCGTCCTCATCAAGCAAGCCCCCTCAACCAATTGTTGCGCCACGGCAAGACTATGCCGCATGCGGAACGGATTTTATCTAAACCGTTCACTTATCAAGTTGACCACACACAAGCATCAATGCTCAATCAAGTTGAGGAGATTGTCTGCACACTAAATGCGGACAAAATGGTTAGAGGGGGGAACGGAATTGCAGGCTTTGGCCGCACTGGTCCGGTTGATCAGTTCTATTAACTGGCTGGTAGGCCAGATTTTATCCTGGCTCGCACTGGCTTGCGTGCTGGTTTGCTTCACCGTGGTAGTTCAGCGCTATTTCTTCCATGTCTCCATCCTATGGATGCAGGATCTTTACGTCTGGCTCGCTGGCGCCATGTTCACCGGTGTCGCTGGTTTCGCGCTTCTGCGCGACGATCACGTCCGCGTTGATATTTTCTATCGCCCGGCGACTTTGCGCAGCAAAGCTTGGCGTGATCTGTTCGGCGTGGTTTTCTTCCTGCTACCCTTCATGTGGATCGTCATCCAGTATTGTTGGCCAGCTGTTCGCCGCTCGTGGAGCTATTATGAGGGCTCCGCCAATATCGGTGGCATGCCCGGCCTTTTCATTCTCAAAAGCTTCATCATCGTCTTCGCCATACTGGTCATCCTGCAAGGCATTGGAATGGCCGCGCGCGCCATTCTCGTCTTACGCGGCAGCGAAGCGCTGCTGCCTGAGAACCTGCGGTACAAGCTTGATGACGTGAAGGAAGCCCACTGATGGATCCCGTACTTCTTGGAGAAATCCTCGCCGGGACGATGTTCCTCGGCGTCATCGGCGTGCTGATGCTCGGCTTCCCCGTAGCGTTCTCGCTCGCTGGCACTGCTCTCATTTTCGGCCTCGTTGGTTGGTGGTTCGGTGTTTACGACCCCTCCAACTATGGCTCTCTGGCCGGGCGCTATATCGGCTTGATGACCAACGAGGTCCTCGTTGCCGTGCCGCTCTTTGTCTTCATGGGCGTGGTTCTGGAAAGATCCGGTATTGCCGAGCAATTGCTGCTCACCATGGGCAAGCTTTTCGGCAACCTTCGCGGCGGCCTGGCACTGTCGGTGATTTTGGTTGGCGCATTGCTCGCCGCGTCTACTGGCGTTGTCGGCGCAACCGTCGTCACTATGGGCCTGATCTCGCTGCCCGCCATGACGCGCGCTGGCTATGATCCAAAGCTGGCAACCGGCGTGATCTGCGCCTCCGGCACTTTGGGCCAGATCATTCCACCATCGACCGTGCTGATCTTCATGGGCGACATGCTCTCGGGCATTAACGCTCAGGTGCAGATGTCCAAGGGCAATTTCGCTCCAGAACCCGTATCGGTGGGCGCACTGTTTGCCGGCGCTATTATCCCCGGCCTACTCTTGGTGGCGCTATACGCGCTTTATGTGATCTTCGTTGCCATTACCAATCCGCAAGCCGCTCCGGCAACCCCGGTTCCAGCGAGCGAAAAAGATGGGCTCATGCGTGAAGTTGTGGTGGCACTGGTTCCACCGCTGCTGCTGATCATTGCCGTGCTTGGGTCCATTCTCGCTGGCGTCGCGACGCCCACTGAGGCGGCGTCGGTTGGATCGGTTGGCGCAATGCTCTTAGCGTTGATCCGTCGTCGGCTCGACTTTGGCGTCTTAAAACAGGTTGTCATCTCCACCGCCTCGATCACCTCTATGGTGTTCATTATCCTCTTCGGCGCAGCGGTGTTCTCCATCGTGTTCCGTATGATGGGTGGCGAAAACCTCGTTCATGAATTCCTGTCTTCCATGCCCGGCGGCACGATGGGGGCGATTGTCGTGGTGATGCTCGTGATGTTCCTCTTGGGGTTCATCTTGGACACCTTCGAAATCATCTTTATCGTCATCCCGATCACCGCCCCCGTGCTGCTCACGCTCGGCGTCGATCCTATCTGGCTAGGGGTAATGGTGGGTGTGAATCTGCAAACCAGCTTCCTCACGCCGCCTTTCGGCTTTGCCCTCTTCTATCTGCGCGGCGTAGCCCCGCCGTCCGTCACCACGGGCACGATCTACCGAGGCATCATCCCTTTTGTATGCCTCCAGATTCTTGCCCTTGTGATCCTCTACATGTTCCCAGACATGATCACTTGGTTGCCCAAAATGCTCTACAACTAAGATCTGGCATAAATGGCGGCGTCTCTAGACGCCGCCATATCTCCGCGCGGAGGTTGAATGGTCGACACGTCACTAGACCATTTGGTCAAGCACCTGACCGGTCGAGCCCAGACGCACTCGCAACCCCTCGTTTTGGCCATCGATGGCAGAAGCGGCGTTGGCAAATCAACGCTCGCAACAGGCCTCGCCACTCGCACCAACGCGCTGCTGATCTCAGGAGACGACTTTTACCGCGGCGGCGTCACGCTGCGCCATGACAGTGCCAAAGAGCTCGCAGAGGATTGCATTGATTGGCGGGCACAGCGGCACATCGTAACGACACTGCGAAATCGCGAAGACGCGCACTACCACTGCTTTGATTGGGACGCTTTCGATGGCTCCCTGGCCGCCACACCAGTGCATCTCTCGCCGCGCCCTCTCATTATTCTTGAAGGCGTTTATTCGGCCCGGGCCGAACTGGCCGACCTCATCGACTTAGCCCTTTTAGTTGAAGCGACACCCACGCTACGGACCAAGCGCCTCATCGCCCGCGAGGGCACTATCGGCCCATGGGAGCGCCAGTGGCACCGCGCCGAGGATTGGTATTTTGGGCAAGCGGCGCCAAAGAACCGTTTTGACTGCATCGTCGCGTCACGCCCCAAATCCTGGCGCGTTCTGCGCCCCTTCCCCATCGACGTACCCTGAGCGCCCAGCGCATCGCTCAGAATCTGCGTTTACTTCGCACCGCGATGACGTCATGCTCTCTTGGTTCACTAATGCGATCAACGATCATGGCCACGATAATTTCGACCGCCTTCATGTCTCTCGATGGTGTGGTAGAAGCCCCCGGCGGCGAACCGGGTTACCGCAATTCGGGCTGGACCTTCCAAGACATCGACTTTGTCGAAGACGCCTATGCCATGAAGGGCGAAGAGCAATCTGCATCTGACGCCATGCTGCTCGGCCGCCACAGCTACCAAAGCTTTGCTCCTATTTGGCCGGGCATGACGGAAGAGTTCCCGCGCTACAATGCGCTGCCCAAATTTGTCGTCTCCACGACGCTTGATGAGAGCGATCTGGTCAATAATTGGGGCGCCACGACCATCCTGTGCTCGATCGAGGACGTCGCCACTCTCAAATCCCATTTTAACGGCACGCTGATCATCCACGGCAGCGCCACCCTCACCCGCGCGCTCACGGATGCTGGCCTTATCGACCGCTACCACTTGCTGGTCTTCCCGGTCCTACTGGGTGCGGGCAAGCGCCTGTTCAGCGCCACTGACAAGCCCAAGAAGAACCTCAAGCTGCTCAGCGCTGAGACCTATTCCAACGGCATTCAAAAGCTAGTCTACGAAGCCTAGCTCTATCGCCGCACCCGCATCGGCTTGCGCTGGTTTTTCGTCGCATACATCTGGCTATCTGCCCGGCGGAAAAAGCTCATCAGGTCTTCACCGTCTTCTAGCCGAACGACGCCCATCGACACGCCCACTTCCATGGATTGACCGGCAATGGCCATAGGCGCGGAAACCGCCTCAATAATCTGCTCCAACCGGTCCTCGGGCACAGCTTGCGGCGTCACCCGAAACAGAATGGCAAATTCATCGCCGCCAATGCGGAAGACATAGTCCTCGGCCCGCAAGGTCTGCGCGATCCGGTCGGCCACGGTCTGCAACACTTCGTCGCCCGCCGCATGACCGTGGAGATCGTTGATAGCCTTGAAGCCATCAAGGTCGAGGAGAGCCAGCGTCGGCCTCCCATGCTCGCAGCCTCGCTCCACCGCCTCTCGCAGCTTCTCGTCAAATGCCAGCCGATTGGGCAGTTTGGAAATGACATCAGTCCGCGCCAGCTTCGCAAGCGCCTGCTCATGTGCCCTTTGCTCGGCCATACGCGCCGATATATCGACGATGATCTCAACGTCATATTGCACACCATCGATAATGCTGCGCTGGGCCGAGATCAGCGTCGGAACAATCACGCCGTCAGCCCGGTGAATTTCGACATATTCCCCGACATAGCCTCCCTCAGTCGCCAGCCGTCGATGCCGCCGTATCCGCGCCTCATCTTCGCGCACTGCACTTTCGGCCACCTTCACACCCTTGAGATCCGCCCACTGCCGCCCAACCAGCCGCAAATAGGCTTCGTTGACGCGCAGATACTGAGAATCCCTTCCGCTGCTCGTAGAGATCGACATCGCGATAGGTGAGATTTCAAACATGCTCGACAACAGCGCATTCAAAATTTCTGAGGGAATATTGTCTTCGCTATTCATTCTGAAAACCCACGTCGAAATTTCAATATTTGTACTCTGCGGGATGAAAGTAAATCTTTGACTGCTCAACAATTGCCACCCAGCGCACTATCGCGAGGGAAGCAAGACGACATCTGAACTCAAACAAGATCGAGGCCTCGCGATCTCCCTTAGTACGGGGTCAGGTACCGCTTAAACTGCTTGTCAAAGTTCTGGAGTTTTCCTGACCAGTTCCATCCTCCAATTTTAAGACCGCTGGTTCATGCTTTTGACGAAGCCTCCTGAGCAGCCAGTCCTTCTTCGTTGCTTGGAGACTAAAAACATACTTGTCAGAGAGGGATGCACTCCAACCATTCACTAGCTTCACAAACCGGCTTGGTGAGATAGAGGTTGCTTGCCGAAACGCCCCATTCGACATCGCACAATACCACGCCACATGAGGACTTAACGGCAACACCCAGAGGTTGTTCTTTGGGGAATAATCTTTGGCAATCGTTAGCGGACGATCTCCAAGGACAAAACGCTCTGCGTCATTGGGGAGACGCACGACACCCCAAGGTGCGTTGAGCAATGCTGTGCCAACGCGGGCGTTTGTAGTTAAGCTCTGAACCGTTTCCATCGCCTGATCCTCCGACGAAAAACCAATCCAGTCCTCCCACACCTCCTTGGCAGGGCGGTACTCGCCTTGCTCATCGAGAAATTTCCTGATTTCTGGATCGTCGTTCATAGCCAAATCCGAAGCAACACGCCTCTGCTTCACGTAGCTCACTAGGGCTGGAGAGCGGGCAACTATGGACAGTACCAAGCGAACGAAGTGAACGCGCTGCTCGCTCGTGAGGTCCGCCCCCTGTAGAATGAGTTGGTGAGCGATCGCAGCATCATCGTCTAAGGACTTAAAGAATATGCGCTCGATTGCATCGTCCCCAGATGGCAGCCCCCTGACCGTGAATAAATCTGGCACGTTGCAGAAAAAGTTCTCCCCACGCAGACGCTCTCTCAACCGCCGTGAATAGGGATCATAGTAATTCCCCCTCAGAACGCGCTGTTTACTGTGGTCGATGAGCCACTCTCTCAGTAGAAATCGCGGAACATAGTGATGCCCCACAGTACCCTCCCCAAAAACATCGGGGCCCTCACGAGCCCCGATGCTACCGGTCAAAAATCCGCCCGACTTAGGCGTCGAACTTGATGTATTTTTCGCGTGCCGCCAGATACGGCATGTCGGTGCCTTCGGTACGTTCGCGTAGCAAGTTGAACGCCGAAACAAAGCTTTCCGCTGTTTCCTTGGTGAGTGCATCACCACCGGAACGGATTTCCGCGATCAGTTCCATCGACGCCTTAGCGCCAGCTTCAATGATCTCTTCTGGGAAGCGCTTGACCTGCACGCCATGCTCCTCGACGAGCGCACGCAGCGCGCGCGGATCGTTAGCATACATGTCCGAAGACACGTCGTCGTAGGCTGCCTGAATGCACGCCTTGACGATTTCCTGAATGTCTTCTGGCAGGGCGAGGAACTTGGCCTTGTCGACCGCAACTTCGGTGGCCAAACCGGGCTCGACGAAGCTTGGGAAGTAGTAGTTCTTGGCGATCTGATAAAAGCCCAGTGCCAGATCGTTATAGGGGCCAACGAATTCGGCCGCATCCAAAGTACCCGACTGAAGCGCGGCGAAAATTTCGCCAGCAGCAAGGTTGGTCACAGAAGCGCCGAGCTTACCCCACACCTGACCACCAAGGCCCGGCGTACGGAAGCGCAGCCCCTGCAGATCGGCAACCCCGGTCAGCTCATTGCGGAACCAACCGCCAGCCTGGGTGCCAGTGTCGCCCGAGAGGAAGCCCATTAGACCGAACTGGTCATAGACCTTATCCCAAATCTCCTGCCCACCGAGATAGCGCACCCAAGCTGTCAGTTCGCGGTTGGTCATGCCGAACGGCACGCCGGTAAAGAAGCTCAGAGCTTGGCTCTTGTTCTGCCAATAATATGGTGTGCCATGGCTCATTTCGGCCGAACCATCGATCACCGCATCGAGCGACTGCAGACCGGGGACCAATTCGCCCGCCGAGAATACTTGCACGGTCAGGCGACCACCGGTTGCTTTGGTAATACGGTCAGCAACGTTCTGCGCACCAATGCCCAGGCCGGGAAAATTCTTCGGCCAAGTGGTTGTCATGCGCCATGTAATATTGCCCTGAGCAATCGCCGGAGCGGCCAGAGTGGTCGCTGCTGCAGCGCCGATGGTTGCAACAGAAGCTGATTTAAAAAACTCACGTCTCTTCATAAATATCCTCCCTGCAAATATTCTGCCCACGTGTTTCCTGTGATGCAGCTATCAATCACTAGAAAATCAATAGTCTTGAATTCTGTCCAGTGACTTGTGCGCAGCGATTATTTTTTCAGAGAGCCATAGCAACTTACTGTTTTTGTTAAATTCTTTGACGCTTTTTTGCGCCGTCAACGTTGTCCTTGTGCAGGCAGAGAGCCTGCTCACGCGGAGGACTGACCTATGCGTATGCCTAAAACTCTCGTTATTGCTTCGATTCTGGCGCTTATCGCCTCTCCCAGCTTAGCCACAGACTATCTTGGTGGCGCGGTCAAATCCGTCGATATCGGCGGCAAATCCGTGCTGACAGGCGCGGCCGGGCTCACGCTCTATACCTTCGACAAGGATACTTCGGGCGTGTCCAATTGCTACGATGACTGTGCGGAAAAATGGCCACCGCTTTTCGCCAATGATGGCGACGCCGCAGAAGGTGATTTCACCATCGTCGACCGCACCGACGGCACCAAAATCTGGGCCTATAAGGGCGCACCACTTTACTATTGGGTAGATGACAAAGCCGCAGGCGACATCACCGGCGACGGTGTCGGCGGCGTTTGGCATCTGGCCATCGAGTAAAGCAAACCGCGTAGCGACCCAGTGGCCGCTACGCTTCCCGCCTCAGTTCTGGCCGGGTAGCCGACGCGGCGGCAGATCGACTGAATAGAGGTTATGCGCGCCGATATTGCGCACATCCCGCTCGCCACACAGCGCCATGGTAATATCCATCTCGCGACGGAGAATTTCGAGCGCGCGGGTCACCCCGGCCTCACCACCGGCCCCAAGGCCATAGAGGAACGCACGACCAATGAAAGTTCCCTTGGCGCCCAGCGCCATGGCCTTGAGAACATCTTGCCCAGAGCGAATCCCACTATCGAGATAGACCTCTGTGTCTTTGCCCACTGCATCGACGATTTCTGGCAAAACCCGGATCGAGCTGGGTGCACCATCGAGCTGGCGCCCACCGTGGTTTGAGACGATAACCCCGTCTGCGCCATGCGCCACCGCCGCCTTGGCGTCCTCCGTGTCCAACACGCCCTTAACAATCACCTCGCCGCCAAAGCGCTCCTTCACCCAAGCCACTTCTTTCCAGCTCAACGACGGGTCAAATTGGCTCGCAGTCCATTGCGACAGGCTTGAAAGGTCGCCCCCGCCCTCGACATGACCCACAATATTGCGGAACGAGTGGCGCTTGGTGCCCAGCATTTGCATGGCCCAACGCGGCTTGCGCGCCATTTCAAATATGAACTTTGGCGTGAACTTTGGCGGTGCCGACATGCCATTGCGCAAATCCTTGTGGCGCTGCCCCAGAATTTGCAGATCCATGGTCAGCACCAGCTTCGAGCACTTCGCGGCCTTCGCCCGATCAATCAGCCGTTCAATGAAGGCACGGTCGCGCATCATATAGAGCTGAAACCAGAACGGCTTAGAAGTGTTTTCGGCCACATCTTCAATCGAGCAAATGCTCATGGTCGAGAGCGTAAACGGCACGCCGAACTTTTCCGCTGCACGCGCCGCTTTGATCTCGCCGTCAGCACATTGCATCCCGGTCAGCCCCGTTGGGGCCAGTGCCACCGGCATCGCCGCAGCCTGACCGCCAAACGTCGTGGCCAGCGAGCGGCCCTCCATGTTCACGGCGACCTTCTGCTTAAGGAAGATCTTTTTGAAATCCTCTGTGTTCTGGCGATAGGTGCTTTCCGTCCAAGCACCGCTGTCGGCATAGTCGAAAAACTGCTTAGGCACACGACGGCGCGCTTCCGCCATCAGTTCATCAATGGTGAGCAGTTTATCGAGCTTGGTCATAAAATTTCTCCGGCCAAGACATTCGCCTAGCAACTAACATGTTAGTCGTCAATGTCTGTTCGCACAAAGCAAAACTCAGCGCTCACCTTGTGTCAGCACAGGCCCTGCACCGGCGCGTTTGGCCTTAGGAATTGGCAGAAAAACCACGAGAAAAACGCAAGGTCGCCAGCACCACTATAAAGCCGAACACGACCATGCCCCCAGCCAGAATATGGGCTTTATCCCATTCTAATCGCTCAACGAAATCATAGAGAGCGATGGAAAGAACCTTGGTCTGACCCGGAATATTGCCCCCTATCATCAGCACCACACCAAATTCACCAATCGTATGAGCAAAGCTCATAATCGCACCGACCACATAGCCCGGCTTGGCCAGGGGCACTGCCACCCGCCAGAACCTCTGCATCCGCCGCGCGCCTAACGTATCCGCCGCCTCAAGCACCTCTTGTTCAATCGCTGCAAAACTATTGCGCAGCGGCTGCACCATAAACGGCAGCGAGCCAAGCGCCGCGCCGATGACAAGGCCTTGGAATGAAAAGGCTAAAGTCCTCGCCCCCCAAAGCCCGGCTAGTGCGCCCCCTGGTCCATATGGCCCCAGCGCCAATAGCAAATAAAACCCCAGAACTGTGGGCGGCAACACCAGCGGCAGCGTCACAATCGCCCCAACGACCTCTCGCCCCCGCCCGTTCCCATGCGCCAGCCACCACGCCAAAGGTGTCGACACCACGAGCAAGATCAACGTGACACACAGCGCCAGCGTCAGCGTTAAAACGATTGGCGAAATCAGCTCACCCATTCATCTGCCATTCTATATCTGCGCCTCAGCACATCGCTTTCTTTACCTCGCCCCTACGGGGAGATGTCGGCGCGCAGCGCCGGGTGAGGGGGCCTTTGTTCAGGGTTAAGGCAAGCACAAAAAACTACTCCACCGAATAGCCCGCTGCCTCAATCACTGCCACCGCTGCAGCCCCGCGCAAATAGGCGAGAAACGCCTCTGCCGCATCCTTATCCTTAGCTCCACTTAGCAAGACTGCCCCCTGCGCAATCGGGCTATAGAGCTCGGACGGCACCACCCAAACATCGTCTTTGCCGATCACTTGGCTCAAGGCAACGAACCCGAGTTCCGCGCTTCCCGTCTCAACAAACTGCAGGGTTTGCGTGATGTTTTCGCCCTGCACCAGCCGGTCGGCCACCACCTCGTATAATTCCAGCGCTTCAAGAGTTTCGACCGCGGCCGCCCCATACGGAGCCGATTTCGGATCGGCAATTGCAAGTTTTTGGAAGTCGCCTTTAAGCGGCGCTTCACCCGTTTCGAGACCGGGCGCATAGAGGGCCAATCGACCTAAGGCATAAACGAAATTCGTCCCCGCCACACCATGACCCTCTGCAATCGCCTTCTCGACCCGAGCAGTATCGGCCGAAAGGAACACATCAAACGGAGCCGCTTGGCTAATCTGCGCATAAAGCTGTCCGGTCGCCCCAAAGCTCAGCATCACCTCGTGGCCCGAATTTTTGGCAAAATCGTCGGCCAATTGCTCAGCCACTTTCGTGAAATTGGCAGCAACGGCCACATGCACTTGGTCCGCAGCGCAGGGCAAAACACCGACCAAAAGCGCCGCAACCGCAACCATCAGTTTGAACATTTCACCCTCGATATGTTTCTTCAAACATATCGATGACCGAACACCATCCCACTGGCAAGCGGATTTTCAGGCTGTTGGCTTTGCCATGGCCTCGCGCAGCGCCGTCACCTCATGGGCAATACTGCGCTGCGCACTGGCTTCCATCCGGCGATAGGCCGCCAACACTTCGCTTCCAAAGGGAGTAAGTGTGGCCCCACCCTGAGTAGGCCCACCGCGGTTGGACACCACCAAGGGCTGCCCAAAACCATCATTGAGGTCCTGCACCAGGCTCCACGCCCGTTTATAGCTCATGCCCATCGCCTTACCGGCGGCTGCAATTGAGCCCGTCAGCTCGATATTTTCGAGGAGATCGGCTCTCCCGGGGCCGACATAGGCGGTTTCCGAGAGAACAATGCGCAAATGGCCAAGCCCGTGGTCCGGAACAGGTTTTGCCGATCCGGCCACGCGACGAGGTCCTTAGCCCTTGAGCGCGCTAGCTTCGCGCGCCAGCGCTTCAATCTTGGCAAAATCGCCCGATGCCAGTGCATCCGCTGGCATGATCCAGCTGCCACCAACGCAGATAACGTTGGGCAGCGACAGGTAGGTCTTGGCCTTGACGATATCAATGCCACCGGTCGGGCAGAAGGTGATGTCTGGCAGTGGCGAGGCAAAAGCCTTGAGCACTGGCGCACCGCCAAGAGCTTCCGCCGGGAAGAATTTAAGGAAGGAATAGCCGCGCTCAGCGGCGGCCATAGCCTCGGTCGGGGTGCCAATACCCGGCAGGAGCGGGATGGACACGTCTTCTGCCGCATCAAGCAGGCGCGGCGACGCCCCTGGCGAGACCATGAAGCGGCAACCTGCGTCGACCGAACTCTTCAGATGCGCGGCATTGCGCACCGTGCCAGAGCCAACGATCGCGCCTGACACCTTGGCCATTTCTTCCATGACCTTGAGCGCGTTTGGCGTGCGCAGGGTCACTTCCAATATGGGCAGACCACCGGCGACCAGCGCCTCGGCCAGCGGACGGGCCTGCGCCACATCATCAAGAATAATCACAGGCACCACCGGTGCCAGTGACAGAATGGAACGAATGGCGTTTGCGTCCTGCGGCATGAACTCTCTCGCGAATGTCAGCGGTTATTCGACTAAAGTCGTTAGGCCCTGCAACACCCGAGTGCAAGGCGATTTATGCAGAACGGGGACGCTTGGCGACAAGATCAATCTCAACCAGAGCGCCGACCGCCAGCGCGGTTACGCCCACAGTTGTACGTGCAGGCAGCTTGCCCACTTCGAAAAAGCTGGGCCAGAGAGCATTTAACCCAGCATAGTCCCGTTCAAACTCGGTGAGATAAATCCGCGCCATAGTGACGTGCTCTAGCCCCAGACCAATCCCAAAAAGAACAATCTTAAGGTTTTCGACGACACGGCTCGTCTGCGCTTCAATCCCTTCGGGCAGCGGCCCATCAGGATTGTTCGGATCGGTCGGCATCTGCCCGGTAATAAAAACCCAGCCATCCATTTCCACCGCATGACTAAACGGGGCAACAGGCCGGGGCCCGCTCGAAACCATGTGATGCAGAAGCTCGTTCATCGAAAATCCCTAAATACTGTGCAGGGGCTTTACCGCTTGGCGTCCGGCCCCCACATTAGATACGTAATCATGGAGACGATGATGGCCGACACTGAATACAATATCCAGCGCGAAACCGGCCCAACTCGTGGCCGCTACGTCATTTTTCTCGCACCCGGCGCTGAGGCAGAAATGACTTACTCCAAGACCGGTGATGGCCCTATGGTGATCGACCACACCGGCGTCCCGCGTGATTATGAAGGCCGGGGCATTGCTGCCCAACTGGTCAAGGCCTCCATCACCGATGCCCGCGAACAGGGTTTTAAGATCCACCCTGTCTGTCCTTATGTGGTGGCGCAGTTCCGGCGCCACCCAGAGTGGTCCGATCTTCTCGCTTAGTGGATCGGATTGCCTTCTTTCAGCAGCGGCGCCAAATCCTCCCAAAGCAGAAAGACGGTCGGCGCACCATAGGCATATGCGGCGACCTCATAGGGCTGGAACTGAATTTGCAGTCCCAGCTCATTGGACAGGTTCCAACGCTCAACATCCCCGACGATGTCTTCAAGCCCTTCCGATGTTGAGGATTCTGGAAACAGAATGTCACTCAGCTGCGCCTCGAGCGCTGCGGCCGTGATTTTGGCTAAATCGAGCGTCCAATTCGTGCCCTCGAACACATCATCCGCCGAAAGAAAACGGCCTTCAGAGGGTAAATAATGTCGGTAGCTTGTGCTGTACCCGCCGTGGGCGGCACCATGCGGATACCATTGCGAACTCACCTCAAACGAGATGCGGTCGTTCCAGTGCAATTGCTGCAGGCCAATCGTTACCGTAGCGTCTTCGCCACCTGGTGCATCATCGCCTTCCAAGTCAGTCTCACCAACCGATGAAAGCTCTTCCCCCAAGCCCCTAAGAGCCATGTTCAGCCCCGGCACAAACTCTGCATCGCTATCAAACTGAACAATGGTCAATTCATGCTGCCCCACAGGCCAGCGGAAATCAGGCTCTTCTTCGATGTAGCTATCGATGTAGCTGGCATAGGTAGACACCGGATAGAGACGATGGCCATTTACAATCCGGCTCATTTCCAGCGCCCGAAGGCGGGAGGAATAAATCTGATTGAGGCACCAGACCATGCGCTCATCAAACGTGCCGTCGGCAACGTTTTTGTTGTCAGCTGAACAAGCGCGCTGCGCATAGTTGAGCCAATCCTGCTGGCTCTTTTTCACCGCCGCTTCGGCATCAGGCGACAGCCCCGCTAGGGAGAAAGCATAGGCCTTCGCCAGCCGCTCATCCGCAGTGCTGATTTCTGGATTGTCGCAAATCGCCTTCTCGAATGGGGTGCTGGCCTTGCTGCAATCAAAGCTCGCTGCCCATGTCGGCCCTGTGGTGAGAGACGGAAGAACCAGAAGCGACAAGGCAGGCAATAAGCGGATCATCAGCTACTCCTCAATAAGTGAGGTGAAGCCTAACCGCGCTTTGCCTGCCCGTCACCCTCTCGCCTAGGCCAAGAACTGCTGAATCGCGATCAATTCTTCCTGCCGCACCTCGTGCCCGCCCTCATGGAAGACAAGCTTGGTAGCTGCGCCATTGGCCTCAAAATACTGTGCCAGGCCCTCAGTCACCGGTGCCGACGCCATGGGATCGCGGCGCCCGGCTGTGATCAACACCTCAGCCTTGGTCAGATCGACCGGAGCCGGTGTAAACGGGATGAGCGGGTGCATGAGCACACTGGCATCAAACAGATCAGGAAAATTGAATTGGACATTGGCCAAAATATTGGCGCCGTTAGAATAGCCAAGGCCGATCACTTTGCTCGGGCGTTTTGCACCAATCTGCTCGCGTATGAAGGCCGCCATAGCGTCCGTGCGCAGGGCCAAATCGGCCAGGTCGTAAACGCCTTCACCCGTGCGTTTGAAATAACGCAAGGCTCCATGTTCACTAACATCACCACGTGGCGCCACGCGGCGCGCGCCCGGCAGCAATTGTCCGGCCAAGTCAAAGAACTGGTTTTCGTCGCCACCGGTCCCATGGAACAAAAAGATCAGCGGCGCATCGGCGCTCGCCCCATCCGCTGAGCGAAAATGATACTGTGACATAGCGATACTCCTGAGCTGTGCTCAGAATATCGGGCAAAGGTCCGGTCTCACAATGGGCGAACACCGCCACGCACTGTTGCCGATTCGCGAACAGGCACCATTTGACCGGGTCGGTAGCCTGCCAAAATCGCAGCACGTAACGAGTCAGCCGTGCTCGCAGCAGCCAATTCTTGGGTGCCCTTAGCGGATTCCTGCTCGTTCACCGTCAGTTTGCCACTTTGGAACGCCGTCCCCGTTACGCGTGTGGTCTGGAACAGCACAGTCTCGCCCTGCGTAATCGTCACCGAGCCCGTAACCTCAAGGCTCGTTGGCCGCGCAACAGCGAAGGCATCAGACATCGAGTTTTGCTGCCCCCCTTGACCTGCTGACACCTTCAAAATCGGATCGTTCACGCTCGCGGGACCAGGGAACGCCACTTTGAGGCGGTTGACGATGATCTGTTCCATACGGTTGGTCGGCTCAGCGAACTGGAAGCTCGCGCTGCTCATCCCGCCGGCAGCATTGGTGCCATAAACCGGCGCGAAACCCGAGCATGCGCTCAGCGCCACACTGATCATAACCGGGGCCAGAACAGTCAGAAATCGCTTCATCATCGTTCCGGTCTCCTTACTGCGCCACGCCCGGCAGCTGGACATTGCCCGAATAACCGAGATTGAACCCAGCTGGCGACCGCAGACGGAAAGTAGCAACAGCACGCAGGTCATTAGCGGTATCATGTGTTGGGCCAGTACGCGTAATCTGCCCACCAATCAGCACATAGCCGTCGTCGTATTGCAGTCCGCCGCCAACCTGCAAGAAGCTATTGGCACTCAAATCCCAATAGGCATTGCTGGTAACCGACCAGTAATCGGCGATCGGCACGCGCACTTCCGCGCCCACTTCATGCATGTCACGGATATTGCCAGTGAGCGGGGTCGCTTCTGCATAACGATAGTTGAGCGCACCACTCCAACCGTCTTGAGCGTAGCTCAGACCAAGGCCCGCACGAGCGATTGAAAGGTCCGCATTGTCGACCTGCACCTTCCCGCCGAATTTCAATTGATTGGCCAGTGCCCCATAAACGCCGAGGACGCCGTAGGACGCATCAGTCTCAAGCCCTGTCCCCACGCCAACTTGCTGACGATTGGCAGCTGCGAAAGCATTTTCGCCCGCCAATTGATAGGACTGGCCACCGATCACTTCGAGGTAGCTGCCGTCATCAAGGGTCGCCATATAGCGCCCGCCGACGTTCAACCGTAGCCCACGCTCCTGTTTATCGATCCCAGTGAAGCGATTGTAGGAGAACAGTGTGCTGTCATCAAACATCACACTCTGAGAGTCTTCGTTGGTAATCCCCGGCTGGCTGTTCGCAGCGCCGCGATAGACGAGCTGAGCAATCGGCTCAACGAGATGTGTTACGCCGGTGTTATACGACACGAGTGGATATCGCACATCCACGGCGGCAATTGGGGTCAGGCCGAACAATGTCTGCTCGTCTGGCGCATGGATCGACGGCGATTTGCCATCATAATTGGCCGCGTCAGCGCGCGCGCCCAAGAATGGCGTCACCGCCGCACCACCGAAAATATACTGGTTCTGCCAATTGGCCTCGACCATGCCGTGGAAACGCGTCCCCGCATAACCATAGTCATATGGCACACCATTGGCCGACGTGGAGTAGTCACGCTCACGGTAGATATTGAGCATAAGCCCATCGACTTCAACGCGCCCTGCCCCCGGCGGCAGGTCAAACGTGCGTTCAAGGCGTAGATTTGGCAGCGCCATGCCCTGTTGCTGCCGTTCCTGGTCTAGGTTGTCGCCGAGCACGTTGAACTGCTGCACGCGCGCGTCGACATAGGTGTCTTCGGTCAAATGCGTGGCATAAACTTCGTTGATGCTGGCACGGCGAACTTCGACGTCATAATCTTTGTAAAACGCGTTGTCGGTGGCCGCCGCATAGGCAAATCCCACAACCCACTTTTCGACCGGCACAAATTCACCCGCCGTCTGCAGCGCCCCACGCCATTCGCGTTTCGCATCAGCGAACGCAAAGGCACTATCATCGCCCTGACGCAGACCCGTTGCCTTGACCGAAATTCGGCCATTGTCAAAACGCTGGATCCATTCCGCCCCAAGCATAAAGCCCTGACGGCTCATCAAGCGGGGCGAGAGAAGAATATCGGTAGAGGCGGTCGAATAAGCCTTAAACGGCGCATCAATGCGCACACCGTGCTTATCGGTAAAGGTCACCGTTGGCTGAGGCAGCCAATCCATATCGAGATTTGGGAGCCACAAATAGGGCAACCAGGCAATCGGCACCCCCAGAACGGCTAGGCTTGGCTGCTCGAAAGCATGCGAGCCATCAATTTCATCCTTGGTGACCTTATTGGCGTGCATGGACCAGCCAATGCGGCGCCCCTTGTCATCCACACACTCACCGCAAGGCGTGTACTTGGCATTATCCAGAACAGTCTTGAGTGCTTGATCGTAATCGGCGTGGTCAGCCGTAATCTGGGAACCATCATAATTGGTGATGGTCAGCGAACCGAGAACGGCCTTTTTGAACTTGTCGGTCAACTTCAGGGTCGGGCTACGCGACACGTTCCCAAAAGGGTCAGTCAGCGAAACATTGCCACGAACATCCATCTCACCATTGGCACGATCATAAACCAGTTGATCGCCCGTCAGCACATAACCATCAGCGCGCACGACAACGTCGCCGGTCGCTTCAATGATATTGGTTGTGTTGTTGAAGGTGAGTTGCTGCGCTTCCACAGCGGTTGGTGCGTTAGGATCAACCGGGCTGTTGAAGAAATTGGTCGGCACCAATCCCTGAGCATAAACAGGCGCAACACCCGCCAGCGCGATGCCAGCGAGCAAGACCAGCGCAGTCCGCTCTAAGATTTTGCCCCGTGTCTGCTTCAACAGATCCAGCCTTTCTCACCAGGCATTGCCTGCTTGGGAGGGAAGGCTCCCTCACTTTAACGCACACTTCCGAAGTGCTGAATGACTCAGAAAAATCGGATTTTGTTAAAGTACCTTCCATTGCCTAGAGGGGCAATCCGCATTCTACAGATCCCCCCTGCCTATGGATAACAGATCGTTTCCAAATGCAGGTTTTGCGCGATTTTGAACAACTCACTGGCGAGCCACTGCGGAATTTTATCAAGACCTGTGACCAATTTGCCAGAAGGAATCAGCTTTCACTCGTCCCCGCCGCACTACCGCGTTCGCGCTTAGCGCCATAAAGCCCAACATCAGCCTCCATTAATGCGGTGGCAAAATCCAGATGCTGACGCGTCGGCGTGCCCCTACGCTCACTGACGCAAGCTCCTGATCCACTTTCGATATCCGACGAAACTCCATCGCGACCTGCTTGTCGATTTCCACCTGCCAACACAGCGCCTGTTCGCGACTTGCATTGGGCACATAGGCACAGAACTCATCGCCACCGATCCGCGCCACAAGACTCTCCTGGGGCAAGACTGCAGAGAGCGCCTGCGCCACCGCCATAATCACATGATCACCGACAGCATGCCCGAATTGGTCGTTCACCTGCTTGAGCAAGTCGACATCGGCGACCAAAAACACCCCGTTCACATTATGCCCCGTGGCGAGCTCAAATTGCGGAATGAAAGCACGCCGATTGAGCAGACCCGTCATCGGATCAGCCATAGCCTGACGCGACAGCTCAGCACTCTTGCGCAAAAGAGCACCGTAGGACTGCTCCAAGGCGTCTAGAGTGTTGAAATAAACCAGCGCGATAGGAAAGGCCGTCACAAACGGCATGACCAGCCGAATAGCCACTGTAACATCGTCAGCTTCGACACCCATATAGGCGCGAATTGCGACAGAAATCGACATTGTAAATGCGGTCGTCAGCGCTGCAACTTTGGCAGCCTGAAACAGGACACGCCGGGACGGCAAATGCATATTCGCTAGCTACTCAAGTTTTCCTGCGCTGAGCAGTCAGGTTCAAAGCTCAAAAGACCCCCGGCTTCTTATTGAAGCAGGTCGCAGTGCCATGCAATTGCGCTCAATGACGCGAAACCCACTAGGGCGGACACTAATCCTTGATCAGCCAAAAACAGCGCAGAGCCCACGGCCACGACTTGCAGCCCATAACCAACCAGCCAAAAAGGAAAAACCCCAGCCCTCTTTCGAGAAACTGGGGTTTTGTTTGGTTGCGGGAGCAGGATTTGAACCTGCGACCTTCAGGTTATGAGCCTGACGAGCTACCGGGCTGCTCCATCCCGCGTCAACCACTGTGCCTTGCGGCGTCGTGTGAGCTTCATATAGGGGGCACAAACCCAGACCACAACCCCTTAGAAAAGTTCCCCACAGGCGAGAGGAACACTCCCCACTCCCAATCGATCATCTTCGAGCGACCGCAATCAGCCGCCCGCTTCGTTACTTAGAAGGCGACGCGCAAGCCCACCTTGCCGATGGCATCTACGCTCCCGAACCCCTGCTCGATGGGCGTACGAAGGTCGATCTGCCCGTAGAGGGACACAGTGTCATCTCTCAGGCTGAGCGTTCCACCGATGCCAACGCCTATAGCGGCCTTGGAGCGCTCAGAACTCAGCCCCACCCCACCTACGCTCACCGAAGTCTGCCCATCAAGATCGTAGTAGAAGTTACCGACGGCATAGATGGCGCTGCGCGACGTCGTCCCGTCAACCGCCTTCCACGAGCGCTTGTCTTCCAAGCCAATCCCGAGGCGAAGCTCCGAGACACCCCCGTCAGTCAACGAACTGGTCACGACCCCTCCCCGTGTCCCCTGTCCAATATCGTTGAAAGACACGCTTTTTATGCTAACCTGCGCTTGGGGAATAAGTGAAAGCGTATCGCTGAGGCCATATTCATACCCCCCTTCCAGTGACAGGCCGTAGCCAAACGCCATCTGGTCGGCAGCAATCAAGCCCAGTTGGTGGGATGAGATATCGGTACGCATCCAGCGCAATTGGCCTTGAGCATCAAGATAGAACCCAGACTTGTCATACCAAGTCGCCGACACACCAAACCCAAAAGCCTCTGTCGACAAAACGCCACTGCCAAAAACAGACGACACATTCGTGCGGCCCAGCGCATAGGTGCCGTTGAGCCCAGCAACCAATGTCCCTTGTTCGTTGGAGTAGACCGGAGCTTCACCTCCTACTGAGACGCCCCAAAGCTGACTTTGCGCACTCGCACCCGTTGTCGAGCTTTTCAGTGCCGATCGCGTTTGCCCTGCAGAGACCTGCATCCACGCCGAATTTTCCTCCGAAAAGCGCGCCTGATCGGACCAAGCACGATTTCCAACGCGCTGGCGTAGGGTTGAAATGTTGATCATACCAAGCAGGGCGTTCGGATACGCCTCAAAAAGCGGCGCCCCGGGCTGGAAGACCGGTTTCGGATCAGGTTTCGGACCTGGATCAGGATCCGGCTGCGGAAGCTGCGCAGAACGCAAATACCAATTGCCAGCCTCAGCCTCAGCCGCTCCCGCTCCGCCCTTGTGAAGCGTATAAGCATACGCGCCGCCGATAACGGCTTGCTGGCCTTCCCAAACATAGTCGCCAAGCAGTTGGAAGCTTCCCTCCGAAGGCCCGGCGACCTCGACCACATTAATGCCATTAACCGTCAGGGCGCCCGGCCCATCGAAATTGCGCACAGCGAGCAAAGTGTTGCCAGAAGTGCCTCCAGTGACAACCATGCGGTCGGTCACCGCGTCGTCGCCTGCCAGCACCGTACCCAAAACTACGGTGCCGCCAGCGCCGACGTAATTGCCATTGATTGTCAGCGTCTTGCCCGGCCCTTCGCCCTGCGCAAGATCGATCACACCGCCATTGGTGACCAGATCTGCGAGACTGCGCTGCGCCGCGGTCGCGCCACCGAACGGTTGGAGTTGCGCGCCATTTCGCAGGGCCAGGGTCGAGAGATCAGAGTTTTCGGTCATCGACCAAAGACTTTCGCTACCATCGATCACCAGATCAATGAGGCCATTGGTCTGCGAAAGGGCAGCGCCAGTGAACCGGCTACCATTGCCCATCTCAAGGTCGATCACCCCAGAGCGAAGCGCCACGAGGTCGCCGGTGACAGTATAGGTTTTGTCTGACACACGCTGCTGAGTGGCAGCGCTGAACGAACGAATAGTGGCAACGCGCCCTACAGAATCAAGACCAGACGTTTCCTTCGCGCTGTCGGCAATCATGGCCACGGCTCCCGGCCCCGTAGCCGAGATGGTCACATTGCCGGCAAGGTTTACGCTACCGGAATAGTCCTGCGGAACAAAAGTGAAGCCGCTGACATGCGCCTGCGCATTTTGGCGGGCCGCGACGACACCGGCAGAATTGGCACCATTTACGGTGATCGTCACATTGCCAGCCTCAACATGGCCCCGTCCGAGCGCATAAACCCCATGAGCGCCTTTGCCACTCGTGGTTATTCTGTGCTGGACGGTCTCGTCTCCAGAAAGGCGAACCTCCGCCGCACCATTGCTGACACAGTCGGCAGGGATGAAGAAGCATCCGCCGATATTCACTCCGGCGAAAACGGCGTAGCCGCTATTGAATCCCCCATTACCCAAGGTGGTGATTGCCGAACTGCCAGCAAGCTCGATCAAATTAGGGTTCGTGCCTTTATGGATTGAGGCTACCGCACGCGCGCCCATGCCGTCCGCAGTATCAATCGTGGTTGCGCCGGTGACCCTAACGGTTCCTCCGCTCGATTCCCGCGGGAGAAGAATGCCGTCCGCACTCACCCCTGTGGTCTGAACAGTCAGCACCCCAGTGGTCAATTGCGGACCCCAGTTTGCGATGCGAACACCGTCAGCCTGTGCACCCGAAGTCGATACCGTCATCGACGCAAATTTGCTCTGGTTCGAAAACTGAATATAGCCGTGCGCTGCATCGCCTGTGGTGGTGCTGGTGTAATGTTCCTGTGCCCAAACTGGGGCAAGCCCCCCGGCAGAGATCCCCCCCCCACACGCCAGTAAAGCTAGCGCCGCAGCACTGCTGCCGTTTTCACGTCGAATACCAATACGCTTGCGCAGTCCCGACCCGATTACCTGTGGTCTACTTTCCATCCCAAGAATCCAATCTCTTGGGTGCGTCTCCTCCCCGTGCGTGCGCCGCAACAAACCTCGCCCCACGAGTGTTGTGATCGCGCCTGCACGGCGCCTTAAGCCGTCCGAACGCTGCAAACAGCAGACGTGACAATCTTCGCCCTAACTCGGTGTCATCCGAGCAAAGACTTAGTCGCCAGTGGCCACCTGAAAGAGCTATTTGTCTTGTTTGATCTGAGCACTGCGTCGGCCTGCTCAGCAGGATCGACCGGCATGGTGCGCGCCCTCAAAAGGCATGCGCGTGCTGTTCGCCCCCACAGACAATTGCGAACACACACCATAAGCGCCGTCCCGCACCGACTAGGTCTTGGGATCAGCGACGACATGTTCTGAACAAACCTAAACTGGACGACCTAGTTCAATTGCCTATGAGCGGAAGCCGATGTTGACACACAACCGCAAAAGCAAAAGCTCCATAGAGACACACCTCGTTGTCGAAATATTCACCTGTGAATAATGAAGCAATCGCAGCAACCACGCTTAACAAGAACCAGACGCAAGCAATTTATATCAAAGCCATGTTATTGATTTTGTGTGACTTTTCACCCTTAGAGAATAAGGAGATAGCAGCAACTTGGTTGATTTATTGCTTCACTCCTGAGACTTAACACCTCCCAAGGACCCCAAGACGGATTAATTTCTTTTGGGGCGGCGCCGACCCAGCTCGAAAACCACACCAAGTACCCGAACCACGAGGAGCGAAATTCCCGATGCGACGCACAAAAGGAAAACCCCAGCTTCTCGTGAGAGAAACTGGGGTTTTATTTGGTTGCGGGAGCAGGATTTGAACCTGCGACCTTCAGGTTATGAGCCTGACGAGCTACCGGGCTGCTCCATCCCGCGTCAACCACTGTGCCTTGCGGCGCGGTGTGAGGGGGTTATAGGCGGCATAACTGCAGACCACAACCCTCCAATTTCAAAATCACGACGGATTTAATCGCGTCTGTGGACAAACATGGACGCCAAGGCGCCTTTGTGCGCTTTTCCCTAGGCCAAAGCTGGTTTAGCTTTCGCGCAATTCGAGCGACTTGGAATTTCATATGCGTTTAAAACAGCTTGGCCATACTGACATTACCGTCACCGACATTTGCCTCGGCACTATGACGTGGGGCAGCCAGAACATCGAAGCCGAAGGCCATGCCCAGATCGCCATGGCTAAGGACGCCGGCATCACTTTTATGGACACGGCCGAGATGTATGCCGTTCCCGCCAGCCCGGCGACGAGTTTTAAAACCGAAGAGATAATCGGCAACTGGTTCGCCCAAAACGGCGACCGCTCGCACTGGGTCCTCGCCAGCAAGATCGGCGGCCCCGGCCATCGCCATATTCGCGACGGCTCCGCCCCTTCCAGCACCAGTTTTGCCCGAGCACTCGAGGGCAGCCTTGAGCGTCTCCAAACCGACTATCTCGACCTTTACCAAATCCACTGGCCAAGCCGCCCGCACTACCACTTCGAAAACTATTGGAAGTTTGCGCCGGAAAAACACGATCCAAAGCAAACCCTCGACCACATGGCAGACGTGCTCGGCGCGATCAACGCAGCTTTGGCGGCGGGCAAAATCCGCTCCTGGGGGCTCTCCAATGAGAGCGCTTGGGGCCTGACCAAATGGGCACAGCTTGCCGATCAGATGGGTGTCGACCGCCCCGTCACCGTGCAGAACGAGTACAATCTTCTGCGTCGCAATTACGATCACGACCTAGCCGAAGTGACCCATCACGAAAACATCGGGCTCTTGGCCTATTCGCCTCTCGCCGCGGGCGTTCTGACCGGCAAATATTTCGATGGCGCGACACCCAAGGGTAGCCGCAAAGAGTATCAAAAAGGCCTTTGGCGCTTGAACGATTACTCAGAGGCCGCGACCAAACGCTATCACGCCCTCGCCCAACAGCACGGCCTTGATCCCGTCGCCATGGCGATCGCCTTCTGCACCACGCGTCCCTTCGCCACTTCGACCATCATCGGCGCGACCTCCACCGAGCAACTCGGTCAGTGTCTTTCGGCCAAGGATCTGGTGCTCTCACCCGAGGTCCTCGCCGATATCGAGACCATCCATCGCGACATGCCTCGTCCGATTTAATCGGCTCTAGTGCTCTGGCATGCTGGCGCTATAGTCAGCATGCTAAACTCTTTTTCAGGTCCGCGCATGTCGACGCTCTTCACCTCTATTTTTCCGCTGCTGGCCTTCTTTGCCTACAACATCATCATCCCCCAGATCGAAAAGCTGCGCCCTTCGCTCTCGGTGATCATGAATATGCAGCGCCGCCGCTGGGTGTATAATGCCACCCTGCGCGAAAGCCCGTTTGACGCCATTCTCTCAGGCAACATCATGGGCTCGGTCAGTCTTCTGGCCTCGACGTCTGTGCTGCTGGTCCTCGCGGTTTTCGCCGTTTTTGGGCAGATCGATTCCGTCATGGAAGCGCTCAACTCCATTGCCCGCGATCAGGCCTACACGGTCTCCGAGGTTCAGCTTCATCTCATCGTCATGCTGACCATGTTCGTGCTGGCCTTCTTTTCCTTCACGCTCTCCCTGCGCCAGTTCAACCACTATTGCATCATGCTCGGCGCACTCGATCATGACCGCCGCACGACGGAAGATGAAATCGACTCGATTGCCGCCATGAACGCCTTGGGCGCCAAGAACTTTAATTCTGGCATCCGCGCCTATTACTTCTCGGTGGCCACGGCCGCTTGGTTCGTGTCCGAGTGGCTCGCGGTTGCAACGGCGCTGGTCACTGTCCTGGTTCTGGCCCATCGCGAGTTCTTCTCCTCGGCCCACCGCTCGGCCGCCTCTGCCGTGGTTATCGCTGCGCGCCAGCGCAAAAGCCCCACCGGCGCTGATTCTGCCACCAAGACGCCGAATACCGACGATTAAGCAGGCGCAATCGCTCACCAATTTATGACATTGACTTTCATATATCGAAGGGGTTTATTCCCCCCAATTACGGAACCTCTGGCCCCTCCGATGCTTGTTTGTCAGTGTAATATGATCACGTCCCAAGAGATTGAGGAGATAGTCCTCGATCTGTTGAAGGCTGATCCGTGGCAATTGGTGGTTCCTGCGAAGGTGTATTCCGAACTCAATCGACGCGCGAAATGCGCAGGCTGCGTTCCGAATGTGGTGGACATCATCGTCCGCGTCACAGAAAATTACCACGCACAGCAAGCAATCCCGCCCGCTGAGCTGGTACAGCTCCAGTCTGGGTTGGAAAAACTCAAGAAACAGAGAACTGGAGTACGCAGTGAAAGGCGAACCACAAGTCATAGAGCGGCTTAACGAAGCCCTTTTTCTCGAGCTCGGCGCGGTTAATCAGTATTGGGTGCACTTCCGCCTCTTAGACGATTGGGGCTTTAAAAAGCTCGCAGCCAAAGAGCGCGCCGAATCCATCGAAGAAATGCACCATGCCGATCGCTTGATCGAGCGTATTATCTTCCTTGAAGGCCATCCAAACCTGCAGCGCGTCGCGCCATTGCGCATTGGTCAGAACATCAAAGAGGTTCTCGAGGCCGACCTTGCTGGCGAGTATGAAGCCCGCGAAGCCTATCGGAATAGCCGCGAGCTCTGCTCCCAGCTGCATGACCACGTGTCCAAGCAGATCTTTGATGAACTCTTGAAGGACGAGGAAGGCCATATCGACTTCCTCGAGACCCAGCTCGAGCTTCTCGAAAAGATCGGTATCGAGCGCTACGGCATGCTCAACGCCGCTCCAGCCAACGAAGCTGAATAAATTTAAAACGCCCGGACCTTTGGTTCGGGCGTTTTTGTATTGGGGGGACTAATGCAATTTCATACTGGTCGGCTCATCGACCACATTCACCTGCGCGCCCGCACTTTTGCGGTGACCAAACGATTTTACGAGCGAGTCCTCGGGACTTTGGGAATTTCCTTCACCGCATCCGGGCAAGGCTGGTTTCAAGCCGATGAGCTGTTTGTCGATGCCGCAGACGCACACACGATTGCCAGCCATATTCATCTCGCCTTTCAGGCACAAAGCCCAGAGGCCGTAGACGCCTTCTATCGCGAAGCCATTGCCGCTGGCGGCACAGACAACGGCAGGCCCGGAGCCCGCCATTATCATCCCGGCTATTACGCCTGTTTCGTACTCGACCCCGACGGCAAC
The DNA here is from genome assembly GCF_016461625.1 of Devosia sp. MC532. Classification (NCBI taxonomy): domain Bacteria; kingdom Pseudomonadati; phylum Pseudomonadota; class Alphaproteobacteria; order Hyphomicrobiales; family Devosiaceae; genus Devosia; species Devosia sp. MC532. The sequence goes on from NZ_JAEMNZ010000007.1 coordinate 185,327, forward strand.
AATATCGAAGCCGTTTATCACGGCCCGAACACGCGCTCCGCCGCCTCGGTGACGATCACCCCGCAAGCTTAATTGCTGAGCGGTCCAAACAGACGATCCAGCTGACGCACAACGTCCTGGGTCGCCATCGTGCCTTCTGGCACTTCCTGGGGGGCGTCTGGCGTCACCGCCACATAAGGCACCCCGCTGGGGAACGCCCCGAACTGGGTGAAGAAGCTGATCATGTCGTCCAACACCGGCATGCGCCAACGCCACATAGCGCCCATAGCGATCACCGGCTCCATGTGCCCATACCCATCATAATACTTGGTCGTGACCCATACGCCCTGATTTTGCAGGCGCTCAGCGAGCCGCTGCGTATTCTGCACGCGCACAATCGGGTCCGTCGTGCCCGACCCCAGCCACATCGGTGGGCTGTCATGGGTAACAAGGTTGATGGGCTGCGTGCCTTCAGGATTTGGCGCCTGCCCAAAGGCCTCCACCACGTCGCCATATTCAAATGGATAGAAATCATATGGCCCGGAAAGCCCGGCCACAGCACGGATCGGCATGGTCACGCCCGCTTCATTTCTAAAGCTTGGGTCAAGGGCCAACATCACAGCATTGTAAGCGCCCGCCGAATGGCCGGCGAGAAACAGACGATTGGGGTCGCCGCCATAGCTGGTGATATTGTCCTGCGTCCAACGCATCGCCAGCGCCAAATCTTCCAAAAACTCGGGATACCGCACTTCAGGCACAAGGCGGTAATCGGCAATGACGACCACAAAGCCGCGCGCCGCCAAGGCGCGTCCTGCAAATTGATAATCCGCCCTTTGCCCGCGCACCCACGCTCCGCCATAAACAAAGAACACAACAGGGGCCAATTGCCCCCGCTGTTCGGGCGTATAAACGTCGAGCTTATGCCGCGTACCATCGCGATACGAAATACCGTCACCGGCCTTAACCGCATTGGCGTCCATCACCGGCGGCAAGTTGAACGGGTCCATAATGTTCTGAGCCGATGCCTGCATAGGCATAAGGCTGGCGCATACAGCGAGCGCCATCACAGCGCGCTTGAGAATAGACATAAGCCGAACCGAGAGTTTCGAGGGAATAGCGGTTTTGCAGATAAAGCCGCAATAATTATGACGGACTGCGCCGAAATGGGCGAGGGCAGGCGCTTTGGAATGACCCGGCCTGCCCTCTGCTTAAGCGCGCTGAGACTGCGCTGGCATGGTTAACGAAGGGTAAATTTCAGCCTGCCCCGCTCATCACATTCTTCCAAGCCTACCGGCGCAGGGCCTCGAGCAAGGTGCCAGATACGTGCCCATCGGGCAGCAGGCCCGCGCGGGTCTGGAATGCCATAACGGCCGCGCGGGTCTTTGGCCCCACCACCCCGTCGGGCGAGCCAACATCAAAACCACGGCGGTTGAGCAAGGTTTGCACCTCTGCCCGCTGCGCTTTGGTCAGCGCAAAATCACCCTGCGGCCAGGCCGTAGCGAACGCGCCGCCGCCGATGATCCGATCGGCCAAATGCCCAACGGCGAGCGCATAGCTATCCGAATTATTGTAGCGCTTGATCACTTCAAAATTAGGCAGCAGCAGGAACGCAGGGCCCCGCGCGCCCGCTGGCATATAGAGCCGCGCTTCGTCCCCAGCTCGTGGGAAATCGCGTCCCGAAACGCGCGTAATCCCCATCTGTCGCCAGGTACTGATAGAGGCCTTGTTCATGTCGCGTGCGCGCGCAAAATCAAAGTTCTGCGGCAGGCGCACTTCGTAGCCCCAGGTCTCCCCCGGCCGCCAGCCAAAGCTCTTGAGATAATTGCCAGTCGAGCCCAAAGCGTCAGGGATGGAGTTCCAGATATCCTTGCGCCCATCGCCATTGAAGTCGATGGCATAGCGCATAAAGCTCGATGGCATAAATTGCGTATGGCCCATCGCACCGGCCCAAGATCCGGTCATGCTTTTCGGCGCGATATGCCCTTCGTTCAGAATTTTCAGCGCCGTGATCAACTCACTGCGGAAAAACTCCGTCCGATAATTGTTCTGCGTCAGTGTTGCCAGCGCATGGATCGTGTTGTTGCCACCCATGTAGCCGCCATAATTGGTTTCCATGCCCCAGATGGCCAGAACCACTTCGGGCTGCACCCCATAGGTCTGCTGAACGCGGCCAAGCGTTTGCGCCCATTCTTGGCGCATGGCGGAACCCTTAGCGGCCTGCGCCGCCGTCACCCGCTTATCGACATATTGCTGCACAGTCTGGGTAAACTCAGGCTGCGACTTGGTCAGCTCGGTGACCTTTGGAATGGGCGCATAGCCCGAAAAAGCCGCTTCGAAAATCTGCTGACGGACACCGGCGCGTTGGGCATCGGGCCAGAGCGAGCGCACAAAACTTGCCGTATCGGCCAGCGCCGGTGCTGTAAACGCGGCTGAGAGTGAAACGCTGGCGAGTGCTCCCACCACAAGCGAACCAAACAAAGATTTGCGGAAACAGCTGAACATCGTAAGCCTCGTGATACGCGCTACAGATAAGTCACGGTGCGCCCAGACCCGAGGGCCCGAGCGCGCGTATCAAAATATTAACGCATCCGATTAAGATGGCCTTAAGGCAAACCGCTCAGCTGATCACTTCCATGTCAGTTTCCATGTTGTTCCAACAGTGGCGGCTCACTGGAGCTATTTGCCGACACATATTTGATCCGCTGCACTGGCGTATGGATGCCCCGTTCAGTGAAGAGCCGCATCAGCGTTTCACTATAAAAGCGCCCCGCGCCCCACTGCTTGCCCGCCAATGTCTTGATGCGCGAGCGCAATGAAACCGAGGTTGGCGTCAGAGCGATAAGCCCCTGCAAATCAAGCACATCGAGGATAACCTCGGCAAACTCTGGGCGTGCCATGACGATATCAAACGCATCCCGCATCGCCTGCTTGGCCTGCTCAATATCGCTATCGGTCGAGATTTCGACGTCCGAGACGTAGAACGAGAACCCGCGATTCATATTGGAAACATCCGTCACCGCCGAGAACGGAATGAGGTGAACGGTCCCGCTCATATCGCGAATGGTCACGGACCGGATCGTCAGCTTCTCAACCGTCCCCGACTTGCCCGCCACCTGTACGCTATCGCCCTCATTCATCACGTTTTCAAACTGAATGAAGATGCCGGTAATAATGTCCTGCACCAGCTTCTGCGCGCCAAAACCAATGGCCAGACCGACCACACCCGCACCAGCCAGGAGCGGCGCAATATTGACACCAATCTGCGCCAGAGCCAGCATGGCCCCAAACACCACGATCACCACGGTGAAGGCATTCTTGAACAGGTTGAGCAGCGTCTTCTCGCGCGATGTCGGGGCCCGGCCCACATTCGGGTTGAGGCGATATTCCACCCAACTGGCCATCACCACATAGATGACCACAGCCGCCAGCACGATCAGCAGTGCCGAAACGATCGAGCCCACAACATTGAGCCCTTCGTCGGTTGCCATCCAACCGGTGAAATCAAACAGCGACCACGCTTGGCCAATCGCAATCACCGCAACGGCCACAAGGATCCAGCGCACAACCGCCATGACACCCGGCACGAATGTTCGCAGCCGCGTTTCCAACAGCGGCAAACGCGTTTTCACATCGTCCGGCAAATTGAACCCTGCGCTGACGAACCGCCCAATAAAGGTCGCAACCAGCGTCGCCACAGCGATGATGATCAAAGATTGAACCGTTGCCCCCACCATGAAGGGCAGTGCCCCATCTGGGTTCGAGAACCAGACGATCAACAAGGCAACGAGATAGGCGATGACCAGCACATGCCACTGACGCCCCAAAACCGTGAGGAGCCGCCCAAAGCCGACATTCTCCCGATCGCGCGCGTGGGCTTCAAGCGACAGACGCACGTCATCCTTGTTCTGCAAGACAATGACGATGGCAATCACCACTGAGGTCACCATGACGAGAACCTCAACCGCATCCCCCGCTGCCCCGGATACCAACCCGCGCAGCACTGGGGCGACGAACATAAAGGTGTAGCCCACGAGAGAGATCATTCGCGCGCTCCAAAACTGCCAATATTCTGCAGTATCGTCAGCAATCGGCAGCAGGCGTAACGCCGGATAGCGCGGCATCAGCACAACGCGGAACGCAAGCTTGACCACCTCAACGACCAGATAAGCATTGAGCAACAGGGTCTGATTGATCCCCATCGCGCCAGACCCAGTCGTGCCAAAATTCAACGCCAGCACATAACCCAGACTCCAGGCAATGAAGATGCCCAGCAGGTCCACCAAGGTCGCGACAATCAGCCCTCCACCACGCTTCCACATGGATTGACCCGCAACCCGTGCCGCGATCCGTGCAGTGATGGCATTGACAACGATGCGCAGCACCCAGTAGCTCACCAGCAGCGCAACCAGCACCATGCCGACATTGATAAAGAAGTCGCGCAACTGATGGCTGGACGCCGCAGCGCCGTCGGTAAAGAGCGTTCTCACACTCTCAAACGCACCACCAAGGTTTCTGATCGTGCGTGAAGCCCCCTCCGCAACGCTGCGCGTGTACTCGGCCAATGCGCGCGCAATGCTGAGGTCTGTCGGCCCAGCCGCTTCCGGCTCTGCTGCCGCATCCCCAGCGCTCGATTTCAGTTTCTCAATCAGCGCTGCGCGCGCCGTATCGTCTTCTAGTATTTTAATGAGGTCATCAGCTGCCGAACTTGATGCAGGCGGGGCCGCAACAGGCGCAATTTGCGCGTGCGCGGCCATCGGAACGAGGGCGAAGAAGAGAACGGCGAGGATTTTTATAAACGGCATGAGACCTGAATCTTTGACGTGCAACCAGTAGACCTTGTCTGATTGGACAATGCCGTCAAGCCTCAGCGGTTCACCAGATTTCAAATGGCACGGTTATTCGGACGATCAGCGGCGCAATTGCGCAATGAATGCTTCACACTGCGCCAACACAGCTGGCGCGTCCGGATCAAGCTCAGAGCGTACACTGTCCGCCCCGTACGCCAGCCGCCCGAGCAAGTCGACTCGCAAAGTCTCCTGGTCGCGTCCCAAGCTGAGGTCCTCAGCATCGACCAAGGCCTGTCGCATTTCCTGGACTGCGAGGAGTTGCGCGAAACGCGCATAGAGAACCCGCGCCACACTCGGGTCACCAGCAAAGTTCAGGCCGGAAAAACCAGCGCTCGCTCTCTGCCCCGCCCCAAAACAATCGAAATCGAGGCACCCCTCATACCCCAGCGCTTCCTTCTGCGGATGAATGCGACAGCGGTAATCTTGCTGCAAAAAATGACACGCCTGCCCGGAGGGCTTATCGTGGCCAAAATCAGCCGAGCGCTGAAACGACAGGGCAACGCAGCACAGCGCAAAGCAATTTTCACAATCCCCCTCAAAGCGCTCCGCCATCACCACATCCTTCCTTCAAGCCCACATCATACCCAAGTGCTTATGGAACTTCCACAAAACTGCGGACATCCAGCCCGTACACGCCCCTCTATCCCTCCCCGCAAGGGGAGGGATAGAGGGTGGGAGTTTTAGTTGGTCGGAAGCACCTCTTCTAACCTCTCCCTCTGGGGGAGAGGTCGACGCGCAGCGTCGGGTGAGGGGGCCTTCCGCCGGCCCCATGTGAGACCACCGACAGGTACCTGCCACTGCGGAGCTTAGAAACGCAAAAAGCCCCGCTGTTGAGCGGGGCTTTTTGTATTTGGTTTTGATGATCGTAGAGAGAATTTATGTTTTTGGCAGACCTTGCAGTGACCTACTCTCCCAAGTCTTGAGACTTAGTACCATTGGCGCGGAGGAATTTGACGGTCGAGTTCGGGATGGGATCGGGTCTTGGGCTCCTCGCAAGAACCAC